>CANKAT010000056.1 GCA_947479815.1 Sphingobacteriaceae bacterium | reverse complement strand
ATTATTACTGCTCATAATGTACAGGTCTGTTGGAGAACCAGCCGTAGAATTAGACATTAGATGAAGATTTTGTGTGTTTCGTGTATAGGAACTCTTCAGAGAAGATAAACCATTCAACTGATAGCTTACTGAGATTCGTGGTTCCAGGTTTAAATAATTTTTTACCAATTCACCGCTAGCATATGCCCTGGTAGAATTAGTTTTTCCATCCGCGTCATACGTGTAAAAGTTGCCTGGTCCAACTAGAAAGAATGAACTGGCTCGGAGGCCATAAACCAAATTAATCTTGTCATTCAATTCCCATTCATCAGATATATAGGCTGCTATTTCACTGCCTTTACGCTTTTCAACTTTTACCTCATTTACACTTGAACTTGCACTTGCAGTAATGTTGCCGGGAGCAATGGTATGGTGGATCAGATCAAGTCCGAAACGGATATTATGACTATTGTTTAAGGCCAGCTGAAAGTCCTGTTTAAGGTTCATATCTCTGATCGAAGAGCTTACTTTAAAATTATTTTCTTTCAGAAAATTCTGAATCACGTAATTATAATTACTGTAAATAAGGGAAGTATTAGAGAATAATCGATTACTGTATAAATGGTTCCAACGTAATGTTGCTGTAGTATTTCCCCAGCCGAATCCAAATGTTTCGCTTAAGCCGAGCTCATCACGACCAAAATATCCGGAAAGATAAATGGTATTTTTTTCATCGATCTGGTAATTAGCTTTAGCATTTAGGTCGTAGAAATATAGCGTGTTATTCTTGATTGAACTATCACCTGAAAATGCTAGAAATGCATCAGCATAGGTGCGGCGACCACTGATCATGAATGAGCCTTTATCTTTAACGATTGGTCCTTCAAGCTTAAGCCTTGAAGAGATTAATCCGATTCCTCCTTCAGCAGTGTACTCTTTTTTATTCCCATCGTTCATTCTGATATCCAAAACAGATGATAATCTGCCTCCATACTGGGCAGGCATTCCTCCCTTAAAAACACTGACATCTTTTATGGCGTCTGAGTTAAAGGTGGAAAAGAATCCAAGTAAGTGAGAGGCATTGTAAACGGGCGCTTCGTCTAAAAGTATGAGATTTTGATCTGTAGATCCTCCCCGTACATAAAATCCGCTGTTTCCTTCACCGGCAGATTTTATTCCCGGGAGCAATTGTAAAGTCTTAAGAATATCGCGCTCTCCAAAAAGTACGGGTACATTTCTGATTTCACTCAGGTTTATTTTGGCTACACCCATTTGTGCATTTACCACATTGTCATTCCTCTTTTCGGAGCTGATTACAACTTCATCAAGAATATTGTTTGGAACCATATTCAAATCAAGCTTAGTATCTGCATTGATGCTTATCCTTCTGTTGATTGTTCTGTAACCTATATAGCTTACGCTCAGATTATAATCTCCAGAGTTGAGTTTATACGAAAAGAATCCGTAGGCATTTGTACTGGTTCCTACTTGTACTTTTCCATTAAATTTTAGGGTAACACCAATTAATGTCTCTCCAGAAAGTGAATCTTTTACAATTCCATTGATGGTATAATTGTCCTGGGATTTGCTATTTATTGAAAAGAATAGTAATAAGAAAAAGGTCAGTAAGATATTTTTTAAAAAGAGCATTCTATAAAATTAGAAAAAGGTATTGGCCTATTTTTTTAGGCTTTAGTATAATAGACGTTAATTCTACAAAGTTAAAGAGTTTCATCCATGTATTTTTCTTTGATTGTAAGTTGAATTAAGATAATTGAATTTTAATGTTGGTTTGACCATGCGATACTAAGGCCGAATAACCTATTGGTTTAATGGCTTGATATCTTCTAAGAACTATAATTTTGGCTATATTTATTCTTCGATATAAATATTCCAAGATGAAAATCAATTATCTATTAGTTTTAAGTGCCTTTGTAGGCTTAGCATCCTGTTCAAATAATTCAGAAAATAAAAGTGGAGCTACAAAAGACAGCTTGCAGACCTATGTAGAAGAGCGCCTTCCAATTTATGCCAAAGTTAGGCTTACTACAGATATTCAAAAGTTGACAGAAAATGAGCGAAAGGTTTTGCCTCTTCTCATCAAAGCAGCTGAGATCATGGATGAACTTTTTTGGAAGCAAAGTTACCCCCAGCGGGATAGTTTACTGGCTACCGTTCAGGATGAGAAAACTAAGGAATTTATACTAATCAATTATGGTCCATGGGATCGCTTGAATGATAATAAGCCTTTTGTTAAAGGAGTTGGGCCAAAGCCTGCAGGTTCAGGTTTTTACCCTACTAATATGACCAAAGAAGAACTTGAAAGTTCAAATGTTGCAGACAAGAAGGGCTTATATTCTATGATTCGAAGAACAGAATCAGGAAAATTATTTTCGGTTCCGTACAGTATTTATTTTAAAGATGATTTATTTAGGGCCGCTAAACTGCTCAAAGAAGCAGCAGAGCTTTCAGGCCCCGGACAGTTAAGACGCTACCTTTTTTTCAGGGCTGAAGCTTTACTTTCAGACAATTACCTGCCTAGTGATTTAGCCTGGATGGATATGAAAAATAATGGTCTAGATATCATTATTGGTCCGATTGAAAATTATGAAGACGGTCTGTTTAATGCTCGTGCTGCTTTTGAAAGTTATGTACTAGTTAAGGATAAAGAATGGACAAAGCGCTTGGAAAAATATGTAAGTATGCTTCCTGAGCTTCAGAATGGTCTTCCGGTTAAAGCGGCGTATAAAAAGGAAACTCCTGGAACTTCTTCTCAGCTTGCTGCATTCGATGTGGTTTATTATGCCGGAGATGGAAACTCTGGCGGAAAGACAATTGCAGTGAATTTGCCAAATGATGAGCGGATCCAGCAATTGAAAGGCACCCGCCGTTCGCAGTTAAAAAATGCAATGCGTGCAAAGTTTGATAAAATCATGGTACCTATTTCAGCTGAACTGATAGATAAAAGCCAACAAGAGCACCTTAAATTTGATGCATTTTTTGCCAATGTGATGTTCCATGAGGTAGCCCATGGCTTGGGAATTAAATCTACTATAACAGGTAAGGGTTATGTAAGAGAGGCCTTGCAGGAACAATATTCCTGGTTGGAAGAAGGAAAAGCCGATATTCTTGGTTTATATATGGTAAGTAGTTTACTTAAGAAAGGCGAAATGGAAGGAGATATTAAAGATTACTATACCACATTTATGGCCGGAATCTTGCGTTCTGTGCGCTTTGGTGCTGGTGAAGCACATGGAAAGGCAAATATGCTATGCTTTAATTTCTTTAATAGTAAGGGCGCTTTTGAACGTACTCCTGAGGGAACCTATAAGGTGAATTTCGAAAAATTTGAGTCTTCTATGAATGAATTAACCAATATGATTCTGGTTCTTCAAGGAAATGGAGATAAGGCTGCGGTTGAAAAAGTTCAAAAAGAAATGGCTTTAATTCATGCTGAGCTTAAATTAGACCTTGACCGATTGAGTAAAAAAGGGATTCCGGTTGATGTTATCTTTCAGCAAGGCTTGAGTGTTTTGGGTCTGCAATAGGCTTAAATCATTTATTAAGAATTTATCGAACTGCCTGAGCAAGGATCTTTTCATTCAGACGGATATATTCGGCATTATTCAATACTTTAGCTGCTTCAACTCCAGCTCTGGCAGTTTGTGCAGCTCCCGATTTATCACCTATTTTTAACTGAATACGAGCTTTCTGGTATTTGAACCAGGGTGCTTTTTGATCTCCAGCTTCTGCAATATTGATCCATTCCAATGCTTTTTTTAGGTCTTTGCCATTTTCAAAATAATAAATGGCTGCAGGGTAGAACGGTGGTTTTTCAGATTTCATGGCTGCATCAATATTGGCCATTACTTTAGCGTCGACATCTGTTGTCATTTTAATTGTTATCCGCGTATTTTCCCAAGAAAGATCAAGATTTGCACTTGAAGGCATTACATCGCTGAAATTGATGCTGAAAGTTTCAAGACGGTCAGTCAGTTTAATTGGCTTTACTTTAAAGCGTAAAACATCTTCTGCCTGCTTATATTGGTAGGACCCCCATTGTTTAGTTTCTTTATTTAGAATAATAGTCCATTCATCTTTACCGGGAATAGTAAAAAGGGCATATTCACCTGGCGATACTGGATTTCCTTCCAGGGTAACTGCATCTGTAAAGGTGATGACAGTTGCATCATTAGCACCCGTACGCCACACTTCTCCAAAAGGTGTCAGATCTTTTTCTAAACTTCTGCCTTTGATATTTGGTCGTGAATACTTGACAGTTACTTTTCCTAGTCCGAATTCTTGAATAAGAGTTTGTAAACTGCTTGATTGCGGCATTTTAAGTTGTGCACTGGCATTCAGGCCAGCCAGGCTGATCATTATGTATGTAAATAGAATAGATATTTTCTTCATGTGTTTTATGGATTAAACTTTCAACCACCTAAAATATTGGTTTTTTGGCGCTTATTTGTGAAATAAATGTAAAAACAAAATTCTGGCTTGGATCCTCAATTGGCGTCTAAGGTCTGATTTTTAATTATTCCTTTATCAATTCATTGAAAGCGTACTCTGTTAGCATTTCATGATTTCCTTCAAATAGGGTTAAGCTTAAATTTCCCGATTTCTTTTTTAGAAATACCTTTCTATCACCTATGCTTCCAAAATTGCCTAATGCTTTTCTAAATTCAAGAAGCTTCAATTTCTCGGCATCGTTTACATAATTTAAACTGTCGGCTAGCGGTTGATCTTTTAGTAGTTTATTGTAGAAGTTGATGGAATGGGTGATGGGCACGCTACCTTGAATTCCGTCGTAAACGCCGGCATAGATTTGCAGTTCTGAAGTGTTCAGCTTTTCTATGGGGGTTTTCCAATAAATTGGCGATTTCTTAATAGCAATTTCAATATTTAAACTGTCTTTTGAACTGGTACAGGCTAGGATGTTGTCTGCATATTTTGTTCCCATGATCTTGCTTTGTGCATACCAGGCAGGCAGATCAGAAATAGGAACCCAGGCAGAAAATCGTCTAATCAAATGTCTTGATTTCATGAAAGTTGCCAAAGTTGCATAGCCACCTCCACTCACTCCAATAACATAGATTCGCGAAAGATCCACATTTGAATTCTTGATGGCATAGTCAATGGCATCATCGATATCGCCTAATGCCAGGTCACTGCAGCAGGCGTCTTTTGTCCAGTTTACCCCCCTGAAATCTGGATGAATATAGTTAAGATCTTTATTTTTGCTGAGTGCTGCAAGCTCATCTTTCTGCTCATAATTGCCACTCCAGGTATGTAAACTAATTACTAATGGCTTAGGTGCAGCAGATTTTGATTTATAGAAATAGGCTTTTTGTAAAGAATTATCCAGAGTGGATTTTAGTTCAACAACTTTAAAATCTGTATCCCATTTGGTTTGGCGCGAATCATCAAACAGGGTGAACGTATTTGCGAATGGTTTTTTAAGGGCATTCCAAATAGTCTCGTTTTGGCTAATGAAGATACCGGTGGCTAGGCCAAGGATTAATATCAGGATGTATGAAGTTGGTTTTTTCATGTTAGATTTTAATGTTTTGCAAATCTTTTTTCATATAACCTTTCTTTAGTTTAGTTCATCCTTAGGGTTTTACCCTACCTCCTTTATTGCCTCCTTAAAACTTCCAGCAATTTCCTGTTGGGTCATTCGGTTCATAGAAATGTTCACCTTCAAGTTAAAGCCGGTTTCGTCAGGTGCAGATAGGCGGATATTTCTTTTTGACAGCGCATCTGAAAAGCGTTTTTTGTCAATATTTTTTAGGTTGAGACGTACAATATGAGAACCGTTATCATACTTCACAATTTTGAACCGTTCATCTTTCTGGATCTCAGTAAACAGAACCTCCGCTTTTTGCCAGGCACTTTTATATTCTTCAATCCACGAATCAACATAATGAAGGGCTACTGCGGCAAATGGCCATACAGCCGGAATGCCTGCGCCAAACATTCTTCGTTCATGGAAAAGGTCGTGAGTAAATTCTTTGGATCCGGCCAGTACTGCTCCACTTGCCGCATTAAAACATTTACAGATAGAGGTGAATGAGGTATCAAACAGTGCTCCGTAGCTTGCCGGATCAATTCCGGTATGAGCCGCTTGTACAAAAAGCCTTGCCCCGTCTAAATGGGTTTTAATATCATTGGCTTTGGCAAAATTAGTTATAGCTTTCATGTTTTCAAAAGCAAACATTTGATCCTGTTGCCGGCGTACCGGACTTTCAATACAAATCACACCAACTTTTAGGGCAACTCTACCCTTAGCTGTTTTACCAACTACTTCTTCGATTTCTGCCAGGGTCATTTCTGTGGTGTTCAATCCAAGAGGTATAAGGTTTAATGCACTCAACGTTTGACATCCATCTCCAGTATCCTGATAAATATGGCTTTGTTCCTGCAGAATTACCCTGCGGTTATTTCCAGCCAGGCGACGTAATGCCATGTGGTTAGCCAGGGTTCCTGTTGGCATAAATACTGAAGATTCTTTCCCCATTAGTTTAGCAAACCTGTTTTCCAGTTCTTCAACAACTCCTCCGTTTGAATAGAAGTCTGTTTTGATCTTTCCTTCATCGGCAAGTTTCATTAACAGCTCGCCATATTCTTTCGGAGTTAAAGGCACACCATCGTTTACAAAGTCTACAGTTTTACCTGCCAAGTTTGCTTTTTGTGGAATTTCACCACCATAAACATCTAATTGTGTGGCTGATGCGGCGATTACACTGCCTAGTTTTACAAAATCTCTTCTGTGCATGGTGTTGAATTTTAATTAATTTAAGATTAGGAATTTAATCCGGATCGAATTCCTCTGCCTCATTAAATCAATACTTGTTATAGATATCGATCAAAATGCTAAATCCGTTCAGTATAAAAGAATATTATTTCAGTTTGCTTTTATGATTATCCCATTAGTATAATAAATATGCAGAATGCGATTGAAAATTCCTAATAAAGGTTAGAATGTTATTTCAAGAAAAGGAGCATATTCCAGCTGAATTAAACCACGCTATTCCAATATCCTGAATCTTCTATTGCCGGGAACTTTGCTTTTGGCTTCAGGTCTAGAAAAGGATAGCTTACTTTTGAAAGGAATAATCCTTGTGGATGTGCGGGCAATATTTTTGATGGTGTATTTCTTGAGATCAGGTGGCTCTCAAATTCATCCACGCTCAGTGCACCATCGCCAATTTCAATAAGTTTACGAACAATGATACGGATCATGCGTCCTAAAAACCGGTTAGAAGAAATTTGAAAGCGAATTCTATCGCCACTGCTGTTTGTGTACAAATTGGCTGAAGATACTTTGCAAATGGTATGTTCATTTTTATCAGGCGATTTACAAAATGCACGGTAGTCTTCATATTTTGGCAGAAGATCAACTGCTTTCTTCATCTCATGCAGGTTGAAATTTTTACGCAAATAGAGCGAGCTACTTTCACTTAAAAAAGGGTCTTTATAGGTATGAATAAAAAAATCATATGACCTTTGAATAGCGTCAAAACGTGCATGGGGCTGACCTTCAACTGGGATGATGTCAAATAGAGCGATATCGTCAGGAAGAATTCGGTTAAGGCGAAAGAAAAGATCAAAGTTCCATGGTTTTTCGATATCCATATGGAAGAAATATTGGCTGGCATGAACCCCTGTATCGGTGCGTCCGCAACCATATATTGTGATGGGTAATTTAAAGATCTTACTGAGATTGTCTTCTAGAATTTCTTGCACACTAAGTTTGTCTGGCTGTCTTTGCCAGCCAAAATAGTTAGTTCCTTTATAGCCAATGTGAACGAAGTACCTCAATGTCTTTTGTATTATTTTACTAAGCTAATAATGAATTTCCAATTTCGCTTTTTTATGGTATTGCTAACCAAGACTAACTATTCAAATTATATGTATTTTTGTTTTCCGCTATTTTAAATTAACGCGGGTATTATTAATGTAATTTATGAGAACTATTGTTATAGTTGGAGCAGTCGTATTGGCTGGTGCCAGTATCATCGGAGTAATGATGAATGAAAGAAATGAGGCAGCTCAACCTGCAGTATCAAGTCAGGGAATTCCTCCAATGCCTGCTGATGCAACTGGTGAAACGCCGAAATTAAATCCGGCACATGGTCTTCCGGGCCATCGTTGTGATCTTGCCGTTGGTGCCCCTTTAACGGATGCTTCTGGAGCGCAAGTTCCTGTTGTAGCGCCACAGCCTGCGGTACCTCAACAGCCTGCTCCTGCCGGTTTAAAGGTTAATCCTGCACATGGTCAACCTGGTCACAGATGTGATTTGCAGGTTGGAGCACCCCTATAGCTTTACTCGAATTACAAATTTAGTAGCAATGCTTTTTTTAATGAAAGCGCACAAGTTCATCTGTTTGACAAAATTAGGCAGTTTGGTAATTTAGGAATATCTACCATGCCAGATGACGTGTTTGAAATAATCTTGTTTGTCTCGTTTTTTAAATTTATTGAATAGATATTTGAACCAAGAAAATGGAGTAATGGATAATCAGGTCATTGTGCAACCTTCAGGCATAAAAACAAAAAGCAATCCGATGAAAGTCGGAAAGACAGTTTATCCGATCCTGATCGCAATCAGTTTATCACATCTTCTTAATGATACTTTACAATCAATCATCCCAGCAATTTATCCTATTGTCAAGGATTCTTTCAGCCTTACTTTTGCACAGATAGGACTAATCACGCTTACATTTCAGCTTGCAGCTTCCTTGTTTCAGCCTTTTGTGGGTTTTTATACGGATCGTAAACCGCAGCCTTATTCATTAGCAATTGGAATGGCATTTACTCTTGTTGGATTGGTGATGCTTTCAAATGCACCTAGTTTTAAGTTTCTGATCTTTTCTGTGGCTTTGGTTGGAATTGGTTCCTCTATTTTTCATCCAGAGGCGTCACGTGTTGCACATATGGCTTCAGGTGGAAGGCGTGGCATGGCACAATCTGTTTTTCAGCTGGGTGGTAATTTTGGCAGTTCTATTGGCCCTTTGCTGGCGGCGCTCATTATTGTGCCTTATGGCCAATCCAATATTGTTTGGTTTTCAGCATTAGCACTTCTGGCAATTTTTATTCTGTTTTATGTTGGAAAATGGTATAAGCGTAAAGTCAGAATAAGGGCAAGCCGGCCGGATACAGACCAACATGCTGTTCATAACCTGACTAAAAGAAAAGTGATCTTCTCAGTTAGTATATTATTGATTTTAATCTTCTCCAAATATATTTATTTGGTGAGTATGACCAGCTATTACACTTTTTATACTATTCATAAATTTGGAGTTTCGGTACAGGATTCGCAGATTTATCTTTTCATTTTTCTATTTGCTGTTGCTGCTGGAACGATTATTGGAGGGCCATTAGGTGATAAGATTGGTCGCAAATATGTGATTTGGGGTTCAATTTTGGGTGTTGCACCTTTTTCAATTTTACTGCCTCACATGAATCTATTCTGGACAGTGATTTTAACCATTCCGATCGGAGTGATCTTGGCTTCCGCTTTTTCAGCTATTCTGGTTTATGCACAGGAGCTTTTCCCTGGAAAAGTTGGAATGATCTCGGGACTGTTCTTTGGTTACGCATTTGGTATGGCTGGAATTGGATCTGCACTTTTGGGAGGGCTTGCTGACCGGACAAGCATAGAGTACGTTTATCAGATCTGTGCATATCTTCCGCTGATTGGGTTGATCACTGCTTTTCTACCCAATATTGGGAAAGATTGATATAATTAAAGTTTGATTTGTTAAGATTTTCTCAATAATCTAGCTGAACTTTAGATGGCAATCCTTTCTATTCAAGAAATAGCATATAAAACACAAGCCTAAAGATTCGCTGAATTTTCAGAGTGGGCACACTAAAATTTTATTCAGCAGTATACATTTTCTTTACTTAGCTAATTTTATCCAAGCTGAAATGTCTTTGATCAGGTTGATATCGACATTGGAAGGTACCCGGTATTGAGTTCCATTGCCTTTTTCTTTTTGAGCGGATAATAAGTGATTTAAATCAGGATATAATTTAAATGTAGCATTCTTATTTGCCGCCAATGCGGTTTTCCAAATATTAAAATCTTGAACAGAAACCTGAAAATCTTTAGCTCCCTGAACCACAAAAATTCGGTTTTTGATCTTTTTTGCTGTGCCTACTTGGTCATGATTATTCAGATCTACCCAGTAGGATGCCGGAGCCCCAAGTATTATCGAATCAGGTGCAATGGCGCCCAGCTTTAATAATCTGGATTTATCAATATCGATTGATGATTCTATGAATTGCTGTTTTCCTGCTGATGTTGTATCACCAGATGCCTTATACAGATATTCATTTTGCTCTGTGATTAGATCGGCAAACTTTCTAGCTGGTGCAGCAGCCAAAATAATTCCATTCAAACTGGGTGCAAGACTTGCAATTCGGGGTGCCAGCATTCCACCAAGGCTATGTCCCAAAAGATAGATTTGTGTTTTATTTACACCTTGAAGCGTGCTTGCAAGCGTAATTGCAGCAAGCGCATCATCTAAAACTTCCTCTTTTACTGTAAACGCTTTATTAAATGAATTTGGATAGACCATGGTTCGTTTTACATAACGGATACTACCAATGCCTTGTGCCGCTAATCCTATGGCTAGATCTTTAAATGGTTTATTTGACCCCACAGTTTCATCCATATCAGAAGGACCTGATCCGTGAATTAGTATAACTACAGGGAAATTGGAAACTTTTTTAGGACTGGTTAAAATTCCAGCCATCTCACCTTCGGCGAACTTGATTTTTATTTCTTTTTCTTTATAAAGAGTCGTGTCTGCATAATTAGGCAATGCATATTCAGATTCAGTAGGTTTAGGAGATATGAAAAATCCCACTAGTTTTTCTGTTTTATTAAACACGAAAGTAAATGGCTGAGACCCCTTTGTGAAACCGCATGTTAGTATCACCTGAAAGTATTCTCCCTGAACTGTACTTTTTGCTCCATCCACAGATTGATAGGTTCCAAGGCTATTTTCCAGCTTTAGCCAGAAAAGTTTTAGTTCATCTACAGATATCTTGGCTTTTACACTCTCATCAAAAAAACCATGGGCCTCATCAAACTTACCCTGATTCATTGTTTCGAAAAACAGGTCTGCGCGATTCATTAAGCTTAATACGTTTTGAGCAAAACTTAAATGGCTGATAAAAAGTAATACTATAAAAACTTTTAAAAATTTCATTCTATAATAGATTTCTGTTTCTGGTTCGAAAGATAAGAAAATAAAGGTTGATGATCGGCAGAATATATCTTTGGTCTGTATTTCAAATTAGTGTAGCTGTACTGTTTATCTTCAATAGGTATTCTAATCAGTATTCCTGTCACTAAATTAAAAAAGCATTTTACTGCTTAATTCTTTTTCAATACTGATATATCCTGGATATTTTATTGATTTATTTCCAACCATAAAGCTGGGCCGGATCTTTAAGGTTACTAAACTTTTCTTCTCTCCTGGCCCGCTTTCTGCACCACCTATAAACGCTATGAGTTCTTCCATTGTTTTCCCATTCGATAAAAAGGAATAGATATTTGAATTGATTTGTACTGGTACGATGCCTGTTGCCCCTGATTCTACACTTATTTTTCTGTCTACCGATCCTGCCGCAAGCTCTTGCCCTTTTATTAGAATAATATAGTCAAATTGATTAATCACTGCAGTTTTTTGATTGGGATTAGTGATGCTTATTTTCACATTGGCACTTAATGGAATATTTTTTCTGAATAAGGCTAATGCTAATCCCGGCACATTATTTAATTCAAATTTTTTGTTTTTAAAAAGTCTGCTAATATCTTTTCCTGCTAGATAAACGCTATCAGCAGACTTTATGCTGTAATTGCATTTTTCTAGTATATCTATTTTACGGGATACTCCGCAACTTGACGCCATGAAAGCAAGAATTCCAATTAAAATATATTTTCTCATGAATAGCTTAACGTTGATTTCATGCCAAATTATATCTTTTTCATTATATATTCTTGAAAAGGATAAAATAGGATACTATTTACACCAGCCACCTAAATTCTCTTTGGAATATCTTTCAGTATAGATAAATTTGAACAATCGTATAGATGAAACTACTTAATAAAAGGTATTTTAGATAAAATTCAATAAGAACGATTCTCTAATTTTTACCTCTAAATCAATAGCTTTTAACCTGACCCCCAAAACGCCAACATGTCAAATTCAATTAAATTCTACACAGTGATTATATTCTTTAGTTTGATATCATTTTCCACAAGGTCTCAGCCTGTTTTAAGCAATCATACTTTTTCAAAAGAAAATAATCAAGTTGGGATACTTAGTTTACCTGGTTTAGATGCTGAATTTAAACTAAGCGGAGCTAATGCAGGTTTATTCAAATTGAAAGCAAATAAGTTATTTATCCGTAAAGAAAGTATCAGCCCTGAAATTAAATGGTATGACTTGACCATTGCGGCTGAAACAAAATCAGGGAGTTTCCAACAAACATTCAGACTGGTGAAAGATGAGTTTATCAGGAACAGTGTTATCGCACATCGCGGAGCATGGAAAAATACTGGAGCAACAGAAAATTCTATTGCGGCCTTGCAGCAAGCCATCCGCCTGGGTTGCCAGGGTTCTGAGTTTGATGTTCATATGACTATAGATTCGGTACCTGTGATCAATCATGATCCGACCATACAGGGACTAATTATCTCGACAAGCTCTTCAGAAAAGTTACTGGCCTTAAAACTACCAAGTGGTGAAAATATGCCTTCGCTCGAGTCATTTATAAAAGCAGGAATTACACAGAATAACACAAAACTTATTTTGGAAATAAAATCAACGATAAACAAGGAACGCGCACTGCAGCTTACTAGAAAGGTGATGGATGTGGTTATAAAGTTAAAAGCGCAAGCATGGATAGACTACATCAGTTTTGATTATGCAATATGTATGGAGCTCATGCGACTGGATCCATACGCAAGGGTGGCCTATTTGAATGGAGATAAAACACCAGAAATGCTGTCTGCAGATAAATTTTGGGGCTTAGATTATAACCAAAGTGTTTATCAGAAGAATCCTGATTGGATAGCTCAAGCCAAGCAAAAAGGTTTAACCATCAATGCATGGACCGTTAACGACCCAGCATTACTGAAGTCATTCCTTGATCAGAAAATTGATTTCATTACTACAAATGAACCAGAATTACTTTTAAAAATGATCAATAAATAAAATCTGCTGCAAACCATAATCAACTCATCAGCATAACAATCTATAAGCATTTGCAATGCCACAAAAGACAGAAAAACTAACAATCTGTTTTCTAGACTAAGAGCAATTTTTTCTATGTTGAGGTTTACCTTTTGAGCTGATTATCAGGAGTGTAAAATATATGGTGAAAGAGAATTTAGCAATTCTCTTAGCATTAATCAGGCTCAGACAAGGTTTTCAAAGTCAATTATCTTCAAATAGCATTTGATATTAAGATTTCATTATTATCTTCACAGGTTTAATAAGCAGAAAAAAATGAAATCAACATTAAAAGTTTCATCAACAATTTTTAAATCGATTGGTGCCCTCCTATTTATTTGTTTGTCAGGAAAATCATTTTCACAAACGGCATCTCTCAATGATTTATCAGTTTTTAAGACACCTTCTAAAAACTGGAAAACAGTAGGTTCAGTTCAGGCAGATATTAATAACACCAACATTCTTTCCTTCTCAAATGGTACTGGAATCCTGGTTAATTTACCAGATAAAAAAAACAAGGGAGAGGATCTCTATACCCTTGCCGAATATGGCGATATCGATCTGGAATTGGATTACCTTATGGCTTTAGGTGGTAATTCAGGAATATACCTACAAGGACGTTATGAAATCCAACTTGAAGAAAACTGGGGTTTACTTAATCCAAAATCAACAAATAATGGTGGAATATATCAGCGATGGGATGATAGTAAGCCTGAAGGACAGAAAGGTTATTCAGGATTTGCGCCAAGGCAAAATGTAAGCAGAGCGCCAGGCTTATGGCAGAAATTGAAGATTTCCTTTCAGGCACCTCGTTTTGATGCAGCAGGTAAGAAGATTGCCAATGCTGTAATGCTAAAGATCGAATTGAATGGGGTGATCATACATGATAATGTTGAACTTTCGGGTCCAACACGTGGATCGGTTAGTGATACTGAAGTAGCAACTGGACCACTTCGTTTGCAGGGAGATCATGGAGCTGTAGCCTTCAGGAATATTAAGGTCACCAAATTTGATAGTCCACGGCCAGCTGAAAAATCGACTACAAACGCCAATGCAGTTGACCCGATCCTGATCGATGCCTCTGAAAATATTGTTTTGAGAAGTTTCATGGATCTTCCAGGTTTACCTAGGGTAGTGCATGCAGTTTCTGTTGGAAGTCCACAAAAAGTACATTATACCTATGATATGGATAATGGTATGCTTGTTCAAGTATGGAGGGGAGGCTTTTTGAATGCTACACCGATGTGGCATGATCGGGGTGATGGATCATCAAGACCATTGGGGATGGTTCAAGGCTTGGGAAAACCTGTGCAATCTATTGCACGTCTGTCTAATTCTCAGACAACCTGGATCAGTGATACAGCAGGAACAGGATATAAGCCTAAAGGATATGTTATTGATGAAAATGGAATTCCTTCATTTCTTTATAAAACCTATGGAATAGCTGTAAATGATCAGTTAAGGGTATTGGAAATGGGAAGAGGAATCAGTCGTAAGATCACGATTTCTGATCAAGTGAATGATCTTTATTTCAGATTGGCTGATGCTGAAAGTATCATTCAAACTGCCGATGGGATTTATCTTATCGATAATCAATCCTATTATCTTCGTCTGGATGATGCAGCTGGTTCTAAGCCAATTATCCGTGATCAGAATGGTCGGAAGGAACTGATTATTCCTATAGTTAATTCATTAAGCTATTCAATTTTATTCTAATACAGGACATGAAAAATATCAATAAACTCTATAAAGCAGTCCTTTTTTCGGCAATTATGTTCAGCGGCAGTTCTGCCTTTGCACAGGAAACCTTAAAGGAAGAAGATTTCTTCAAAATCATGAAAGTTGCCACTCCTGAAGGTATAATACTTGAAGTGGGAGGTTTGGTAAATTTGCCAAATGGAGACCTTGGAATTTCAACCCGTCGTGGGGATGTTTTTATTGTGGAAAATCCGACGAGTAGCAGACCTTATTTCAAAAAATTTGCATCCGGCTTACATGAAATTCTTGGATTAGCTTATAAGGATGGTGCATTTTATTGCGCGCAGCGTGGCGAGCTTACCAAGCTAGTTGATACTAATATCGATGGCAAGGCCGATGTATATGAAACAATCTATTCATGGCCGCTTTCTGGTCATTATCATGAATATAGTTTCGGACCAAAGATTGCTCCGGATGGTTCTTTTTTTGTAACTGGAAACGTAGCTTTTGGTAGTGAAGAATGGTGGCGTGGCGAAAGCCGAGTGCCATGGAGAGGCTGGGCTATGCGCATCACAGCAGATGGAAAAATGGAGCCTTGGGCTACAGGAATGCGTTCTCCTGCCGGGTTAGGATTTTTAAATAATGAATTGTTCTATACCGATAATCAGGGTGATTGGATGGGTTCCGGTGCTTTGTGGAAGATTGAAAAAGGCGATTTTATGGGACATCCTGCAGGTTTGGCCTGGAGTGGAATGCCAAATTCTCCGCTAAAATTAACCGCAGAGCAGTTTAACTCGAAGATCGATCCCCGTAAAGTAAAGAATGATAAGGGTCGTTATATTAAACCTGAAAATGTGGTCAACGAGAATTTTAAAACTCTCTTTGACATGAAAAAAGAGTTTCCTGAATTGCGTCTACCTGCTGTTTGGCTACCTTATGGAATATTAGGTATATCTAGTTCAGAGCCAATTACTATACCTAAAGGTCATTTTGGTCCTTTTGAAGGTCAAACTCTGGTAGGTGATCAGGGAATGAGTATCCTGTCAAGGGTATTTTTGGAAAAGGTTAATGGTGAATTTCAAGGTGCATCATTTATGTTCCGTTCAGGATTCAGATCAGGGGTAATGAGAATGTCATGGGCCAGGGATAGTTCCTTATTTATTGGTGAAACAAATCGTGGATGGGGTTCTGCCGGTGAGGCCAATGAGGGCTTGCAGCGTCTGGTTTGGAATAATAAAACACCTTTTGAGATGAAAGCTGTCAGAGCAATGCCTGATGGGTTTGAAATTGAATTTACGCTGCCTGTTGATCCAAAGTCTGCCGAAGATCTGGCATCCTATACCGTTGAAAGTTATATTTATAAATATCATCCTGTTTACGGTAGTCCGCCGGTTAATTCTCAAAATCTGACCATCAAAGGAGTTAAACTCTCTGCAGATGGACTAAAAGCCAGGATCATTGTAGATAATCTTCGCAGGTATTATATCCATACTTTAAAGCTTGATGGTATCCGTGAACGGGGTAATTTCTATTCGCTAGTACATCCTACCGCTTATTATACTTTGAATAATATACCTGAGGGTGCCAAACTTTCCATGACCGAAGTGAGTACCAAAAACTCGGCTATTGTGATAACACAAGCGCCCCCGGTAACTGCTGGAGTAAAGAAAACAACGGTTATTGCACCTGCAAAACAGGGCGCTCAAGTGCTTGCACAAGTTGAAAAGGTACCTACTTACAATGATGTTAAGGGAATGCTGGCTTCATATACCTGTTTATCCTGTCATAATCCTGATAGAAAGATAGTAGGGCCAGCTTTCAAGGATATTGCTAAACGTAAATATAGTCCTGAAAAAATTCTTCAGCTGATACATAATCCGCAGCCTGAAAATTGGCCAGAGTATCCTACGCCTATGCCACCGATGCCTCAGGTTAAAAAGGAAGATGGCTTGAAGATTGCTGCATATATCAATTCTTTACGGTAGATACTGTTAAATCTATTCCAACCCGGTCAATCCTGAAAAAAGGGGGCCGGGTTTTTTGTAATAAATTTCAAAAATTCATCTAGTCTTCATGTTCGCCAACAATCTTTGACTATAGATTATCGCATTATCCAAACTAATGGACATGAAAAAACAATTGTTATTACTCGCCACTTTATTATTCACAGCTACTGCTAATTCACAAATTAGCCCCGATCATGGCACCAGGGTTAGAACTGCTACCAGAACCGGAACAGAATCTGACAGGCCCGATATCAGTACTGTTGCTGCTGATGGTTCTCAGACTCCAGCAAAAGTTAGGGGAGGTAAAACCGATCGTATGAAAGCAAAAGAAGGATGTGGCACTTCAGGAAAAACACGTGGAGCAGGTTTGAGTGGCGGTGTAAAAACCGGTGTCAGACCTAATTCAAGTACCGGTTCGAAACTCAGCCGTCCAAATATCGGAATCAGTAATCGCGTTAATATAGGTGTCCGGAATAGGTAAAGTTTCCAACATAAATTGCCTTTATAGTCCAGAATGATCGTTTGGCTCAAAAAGAGGCAAACTTTCATTATTTTTACTCGAGATGAAATTAATACCTGTTTATCGTACACTTATCCTGATTGCCATTCTTGGCATATTTCCGGCTATGCTTTATGCCGGAGATAAGGAAATAGAAGATAAACCCATCATTAAATTAAGTGTTGAGGAAATCTCAACAGTCTTCATAGATTCTATTCCCGTAAAAAGAGGAGGAGTTAAAAAAGAACAAGATCGTCAAACTGGTGAAATCAGACCCGGTGATAAAGGTCCAGGTGAGAACAGACCCGGAGAAAACAGACCAGATGACCTTAGGCGTGTTCAGGAAATAAACGGGCGGAATCAACGAATTCGTCAGCGTTCGGGAATTAAACAAGTTCCACGATCAATTCCCAAACTGAAGCCCCAGGTAGTAATAGATCGCATGCCAATAAAAAGACCCCCAATGAGAATACCTAAGAAGGGATTTGGAGGCATTCATTTTTAAAAGGTCTTATTGAATTTATATGAAGAAAGGGTATATTTTTCTTGTTGCTAGTTTGCTTATAGCAATTAATGCCTTTGCGCAACGAGATTCTACAGCATTAGAAGCCAAACGAACTACCCTTACTCTTGCTGGAATTTATGGCAATAATGCCAATTATTATGGTCAAACAGCTGAAGAAAAACTTCCCTATATCCTTTCAAATGCTGCTTTGAGGTTAAAGAGTGGGTTTTATTTTTCTGCTGGTTCCTATAAATTGATTAATGTAGGAGGATCTGCAATCTCTGAACTTGATCTTTCAGCAGGCTTTGAGGCCGATCTAGCAAAAAATTTCAGCACTGCACTTGGATACACCCGTTCAATTTTTGCCAAGAACTCTCCTCTTTTGGGTGCAGCCAATGAAAATACACTGAGCGCTTCTCTTGTTTACGAACTGAATCTTATAAAAACCGGTTTGAATACCTATTATGCATTTGGTTCTCAGCGGGATCTATTCATGTCAATCACAGCGTCAAAGGCTCTAAATCTTGGAAGTTTGTTTAGCGATAAGGATTTTATTTCTTTCGAGCCTGGTCTGGAGCTTGTAGGAGGCACCTTGCATTATCTTCAGGAATATATTGTCAGACGCGATAGATTTGGTAATATGATTCCAATTGATCCACGCATTAATAATCCAAGGGAACAGAATTATAAGATAACCAGAAATGTAAGCAGTTTCGATATGATCTCCTACAATATGAATTTTCTATTGGGCTATAACAGAAATAATTATTTAATTGAGACCGGATGGCAGGTTTCAACATTAGGGAAGAATGTTTCAGAAAACAAACAAAAACCACGTTCATTTTTTAATTTAAGTCTTTATTACCAATTCTGATTTGAAAGTACTACTAATCGAAGATGAGAAAACGCTTGCTTACGAAGTTGAGGCGTTCCTAAAAAAGGCATTTTATATCTGTGATATGGCTCATACCGCACGTAAGGGTTTAGAAATGCTTGGAGTTAACCCCTATGATTTTGTTTTGTTAGATTTAGGATTACCTGATCTTGATGGACTAAAGGTACTTCAGGAGGCTAAAAAGTTAAATCCTGATGCGGCGTATATAATACTGACTGCTCGTGGAAATATTGAAGACCGCATAGTCGGACTAGATCTTGGTGCCGATGATTATCTTCCCAAACCATTTTCGTTGCTTGAACTTCAGTCGAGGATGCAGGCAATTTCTAGAAGAAAATTTAATTTAAACACCCATGAAATTCTTTTGGGTGAATTTGTCATTGATCTTCAAAAAAGAATTGTGAGTCATCAGATGAACGAGATCGACCTCACTAGAAAAGAATTTGATTTGTTAAGCTACCTGCTTTTGCATAAAAATAGAGTACTGACCAGAATGCAATTAAGTGAGCATATTTGGGGTTCATTTGCTGATGATGATTATGACTCGAATTACATTGATGTACATATTAAGAATATCCGAAAAAAGTTGGGTGCTTTCGGACAGGTAGAATGGCTTGAAACGGTTAGGGGTGTAGGTTATAAAATCAGAAAATAGTTTGAAATTAATAAGCAAGCTTACTTTATTTATCACATTATCAAAGCTTGCTATAGTTTTGCTGTTCGTCCTTACCTTACCTTATCTAATTGAGGAAATTGCCCGTAACTACACTGATTATTACTTGCAGCAGCAGCAGAAAAAAGTTCTTGAAGTAGTAGCCAAGAATGGTGTAAATACCTATTTACAGGGTGAGGAAAGTTATGGAAGTTATACCATGCTTAAGGAGGAATATATCTCACTTGAACCTGCTGAAAAGGGCTTTTTTTTGGATACTATCTATACTGATGAACGAATTATAGAGCAGGATACGCTTAATTACAGGGTTTTAACTCATTCCTTTGTAACAGAGAATGGCACCTTTTTGATGGAGATTGGGAAAACGATTGAAACCATCGATCAATATGAACGGCCACTGCAACGTATTGCCACCTATGTTCTTCTTGGATTAATTCTCATCACCCTGATCATTGATTTGTTTTATACTCGGTACCTACTCAGGCCACTGAATCGTATCATCAGGACCAAAATAATCAATAGAAAGTTCCCTTTTAATGAGAATTCTGTTCCTATCCAAACTAACACCACTGATTTTAGGTTTCTTGATGATTCGCTCATCAACCTGATGGAGCAAATACATGAAGCATTTGAGAAAGAGAGAGAATTTACAGCCAATGCTTCTCATGAGCTGATGACTCCAATTGGAATTTTACAAAATAAGATTGAGAACCTGATGGGTGAACCCGAAGTTTCCGATTTTGTTCAAGAACGCCTGATCGGGATGCAAAAAACACTGAACCGCTTGAAACGTATCGTTCATTCACTTTTATTAATATCTAGGATTGAAAATGAACAGTTCAGCAAGAAGGAATCAGTACCGGCAGCCGAGTTATTTGCCGATGTGATGGATGAGATTAGCCATAGGCTTAGCGAAAGAGATATTAGTCTTAAGATTGATATTTCAAATGAGATTATTCTTGAAAATATTAACCGTGATTTGCTTTTTCAGATGATATATAATCTAGTTAATAATGCAATAAGGTATAATAAACCTTCGGGATTTATTCATATTGTTAATCGTATGAATCCTGATGGCTCTTATGATATTGATCTGATCGATAGCGGTATTGGTATCCCAAAGGAAGCTGTCGGTACTATTTTTAATCGTTTTAAGAAAGCCAATCAGTCTGAAGATTCAGTAGGTTATGGACTTGGATTATCAATCGTAAAGAGCATTGCCGATTATCATAAGATTGCGATTAGCATTAGTTCTGAGATTGCTAAGGGTACAACTTTTACCCTTTCTTTTCCTGCAGGTATTATAAGGACTTAATCAAATTCCAATTCTAAGGTTTTAATTTTTTAATGCGTCATCTTATGCTTGTTATTGCGAGCGCAGCTCGGCAATCTCAATTAACCAATTTATTTAAATTAGGAGATTGCTTCGTCGTGCCTCCTCGCAAAGACAAAGAACATAAGCAGGCATGCCTAATATGCGAAACTCAATTTTTTACAATTGACTGTAACCATTCCCAAATTCTGACGTCTTAGTATAGAATTGGTTTAAATGTTTAAATGAGTTAATGCCCTCTTCATTCATGTGGAGTTT
>CANKAT010000055.1 GCA_947479815.1 Sphingobacteriaceae bacterium | reverse complement strand
TGGAAACATTTTAACCATTTCAACGAACCCATTACTTGGTGCTAATACCCCTTCAACATCTGCCATGGGGCGTGTACAAGTGATTGGTACTGTTACAGGTTTGAAAGTTAAACATACTTTCTTATTAACCTCTGCTAATACTGATAATCATGGTTTTGCATTTATTGAACCCGCGAATTGTTTGGGTGGCCCTTTTCCAGATTTAGATTTAGATGGTATTCCCAATAGTTTGGATTTAGATTCTGATGGGGATGGTTGTACAGATGCAATAGAAGCAGGTGTTACTGAAACCTTAAATTCTGGGTCTGTTAAAAATGGCTTAGGTGGTATTGTAAAATCTACCACTACAATGGCTAACGCTATTGCCGCAGGGCCTTATGGTGTTAATGGTTTGGCAGATGGGGTAGAAACCTCAGCTGAAAGTGGATTAGTTAGTTATAATTCAAAATATACACCCTATGCGTTAAGTAAAAACTTAGCTGCATGTGTTGATATTGATGGTGATGGCATTACCGACTTATATGATATTGATGATGATAATGATGGCATCTTAGATGCCGAAGAGTCGCCTACTTGTTTTATGACTGCCAATGAATGGAATACGGCCGACAAATCAGTTTCAGCTAGTATCACATCGGTTTTAAATACCCTATCTCCAAATAGTAAATTTTCATCCTTAACGGACAATGATGGAACTGCTGCAGCTGTTCAATTTTCAACATCAACTGCACAATCGCAATTAAATAAAGAGTTGTTTAAGGTGCAGTTTTTGAGCCCAACTCAATTAGATGCGCTATATATTCAAAAAACAACGGCTACAGAAATATTTGCTACAACAGCTTCAAGTTTAAAATTACAAGGTTCAAATGACAATACTGCTTGGACTGATTTAACTGCTGCAATTACCCTGCCTGCAAATGCAACCAATATTACTGCAAATGCAACTGTTTCTTTAACTAACTCCAATAAGTTTACGGTTACTACAGGTGCTGGGAAATATAAATATTATCGAATTTATGGAGTTGTAGCTGCAAATATTTTAGCAGGTATTGCTAGCGAATTTTATTTCGATGTCAATACTTCTTCTTATCAAGCTTCTTATTTCCCAAAAGCAATTTGTACAAATGATACAGATGGAGATGGCAATTTAAATCATTCGGATTTAGATGCTGACGGCGATGGTTGTAGTGATGCCATTGAAGCCGGAAGTTCAACAACCGCAACAAGTACTACTGTGTATCTAACAGGAACAGATACTAATGGAAATGGATTATTAAATGATTATGAAAGTTCAACAGCTGGTACCATTAATTATACCTCAAAATATTCACCTTATGCAATAAGTAAAAACTTAGCAGCATGTAAAGATACGGATGGGGATACTATTCCAGATGATATTGATTTTGATGATGATAATGATGGCATATTAGATGCGGTTGAATCAGCTGATTGTTTTTATACCCCAAGCGAATGGCGATCAGGTAAGCGATCAGATATTACAGTGACTTCGCCATTAACTATGGTGGCTGGACAAAACAATCCGCAAAAATTAGTAGATGGGTTTAATTATGGAACAAGTTATGATGTAAGATTTGCTTCAACAACTGGATCTGTGAATGTATTAGGTTCTGGAAGAGAGGTGTATAAATTTGACATGAAAATTCCAGTGAAACTATCAAAAGTTTATTTGGGATATGTAAATACTTCAACACAATTTAATACAGGTACTGTTCTTTCTTTAAGGGGTTCTAATGATGGCCTTACTTGGACAAATTTATCAGGAACAAGTGGAACACCAGGGGTTACTTACGATGACTTAATTAATCCTACTGCGGGTATTGAAACAAATACTATGGCTCCATATCCAAATACCGATTTGTATTCAAAAAATGCGAATATATTTTCGGTAACACAAAACGCAGCTAAATATCAATATTATGATATTTATTGGGTAAGTGGTGGTGCTATTAGTGTGAATGGATATGCCAATGAAGTATATTTTGATGTAGCAACGGATTATAATCCAAGTGCGCATCCTAAAATAAATTGTACCAATGATACAGATGGTGATGGCATTTTAAATCATCAAGATTTAGATTCAGATGGTGATGGCTGTCCTGATGCAAAAGAAGGGGGAGTTACGGGTTCATTAAGATCAGGAACTGTTGTCAATTTAACAGGATCTAGCACTGTTGCAAATTCAATGGCAGGAACAGTAGGTAATTATGGTGCTAATGGATTTGCTAATAATTTAGAAACTGCTTCTGAAAGTGGAATTTATAACGGGACCTATACTTATGGAACCGCAAATGATAATACAATTAGTACTTGTTTAGATTCTGATGGAGACGGTGTTGCAGATATCATAGATTTAGATGATGACAATGATGGTATTTTAGATTTGGTAGAATGTCCTGCACCAGGCGTGACACCTTTAGTACCAAGATTTGATATTGCATCTGGTGCAAGTGTGACGCAACAAATCACAGGTTTTCCTGAAGAGTTGTGGATCGATGTTTGGACCATAGACAACAACTTTAATTTAACTATAAATGGTGTCAATATTACCAATGTAAGTGAGTTGAATTTTGCGCCGATGGGAGCGGCTAACACGTATTCAGTTCCTTATACTGATATAGTAAGATCGGATGGTACCCCAATTTATCCATCGGGATCTGTTTGGACTTATCCTGCTGGTGCACAGTATCCATTGATTCGAGTAAAAATTAATAAAAATGGGTATTCAAAGATATACGGGTATGATTTTGTAAACGGTACTGGAAATTATAAAGAATTATTTTTAATTAATGCGGTGTATCAAAAAGTGCCTATTAATTTAACAGGGACTAATAAAATTGTTTTTGGACAAGATAATACATATGCCCCATCTAATTTAAATGCCGAATTTAATACATATTCTAGTGCAGGTTTTTGTGATACTGATGGCGATGGTATTGAAAATAGATTAGATTTAGACAGTGATGCTGATGGATGTAGTGATGCATTTGAAGCCAAAACAACCACAGATGCAACATCTAATTTTCAATACCCAGCTTCTGCAAATTATGGAACTAATGGTTTTTTAAATTCGTTAGAAACTGTTGCAGATAATGGCATTTACAATAGTTATTATCCCTATGACTTAGCTATTACTGCTGCTATTAAAGCTTGTCTAGATTCTGATGGAGATGGGGTGCCTGATGTAAATGATTTAGATGATGATAACGATGGTATTTTAGATGCGGTAGAATCACCTACATGTTATTATTCATTAAAAGAGTTATCTAGACCGGCTAGCGTTAGCTCCGATTTGACACTTTATAATACTACTGCCACTTATGCCATTACAAATTCAATTGATGGCGCCATAGCAACATTTTCTGCTTTTAAAATAGGTCAGTTTCTTGCCAATAAAGAAATAGTAAAATTTGTAGCAAATGGATATATATCAATTGCTAGTTTAACCTTGGATTTGGATTTTAGAGAAATTTCAAAGGACGCTGCAAGTACCTTTATGTTCCAAGGTTCACAAGATAATGTAATTTGGGAAAATCTATCACCATCGCCAATAGCGTCTTTAAATTATGTCGCTCCTCTCGTATTAACGAATAGTCTACAGCCTACTAAAAAGTATAAATATTTTAGATTGTATGGAGTTGCAGGCACATCAAATTATGGGGGTATAGCCGAGGCTACATTTAATTTAGCGACCAGCACCAATTCAAGTTATTATCCAAAGGCAACTTGTGCAAATGATACAGACGCCGATGGTATTTCCAATCAGTTAGATTTAGATTCAGATGGGGATGGCTGTCCAGATGCAAAAGAGACAGGTATAATTGGAACACTAAGTTCTGGTTCAATTATTAATTTGACACCAGGTTCAACTTCTGCAACTACAACCAGTGCAGGTGTAGCGAATGCTATTGCTGCAGGCACTTATGGGTTAAATGGTTTTGCAAATGCACTAGAAACG
Source organism: Sphingobacteriaceae bacterium (assembly GCA_947479815.1). GTDB lineage: Bacteria > Bacteroidota > Bacteroidia > Sphingobacteriales > Sphingobacteriaceae > Daejeonella. Next base: position 17,295 of record CANKAT010000055.1, on the reverse strand, counting down.
GCATCCGAATCAGGACTCTACTCTGGAGTTTATAATTATGACAATGCAATTAATAAAACATTAAATGGATGTGCCGATACTGATACCGATGGGATACCTGATTTAATTGATATTGATGATGATAACGATGGTGTTTTAGACGCGGCAGAATCACCAACTTGTTTTTACAACTCAGTTGAATTGTCGCAGCCCATAGCAATTAGTACCGATTTGCTTCCTTATTCCACAACTGTTATAGGTAATGCCATTGATGCAAGTTTAACTACCTATTCAGCTTTTGCGCCTAATCAAAATTGGGTTGGAAAAGTGTTGTTTAACTTAACAGCATCAGCTCCAATGCCTATTTCTGGAATCAATTTAAGTTTAGTTTCTTGGGCATTGTCTAATCCATCAACTAATACATTTAAATTACAAGGATCTAATGATAATAGTATTTGGACTGATTTGTCTTCAGCTGTTGCATCAGGTGGAACAACTGGAATTTTCACTATTTCAAATACGCTAGCACCTACTTCTAAATTTAAATATTACCAACTTGTAGGAGTTGCAGGTGTAAATTCTTATGGAGGTGTTACTGATATCAAATTTGTTGTAGCAAGTAATTATGTTCAAAGCCAATATACAAAACCAATATGTATAGCAAGTAATACCGATGGTGATGGTACTCCAAATCACTTAGATTTAGATTCTGATGGTGATGGATGTAGCGATGCTTTGGAATCAGGAACCACAATTGATAAAACTACAAATTTTAAGTTTTCTGGTAGTGCTTCTGATTTTGGTGCGAATGGTTTTTACAACACATTAGAAAAAACAGCGGCAGAGAGCAATTTATATAATGGAATTTATACTTATGCCTATGCCACTGACAATACCATTAATGCATGTACAGATTTTGACGGCGATGGCGCCCCAGATTTAATTGATTTAGATGATGATAATGATGGTGTTTTAGATGCAATTGAATCACCAACCTGTTTTTATACGTTAACGCAATTAGGAAAGCCCATTGCAGTTAGTACCGATTTAGCTCCTTATTCAACAACAGTTATTGCGAGTGCCATAGATACCGATTTAACCACTTATTCTGCTTTTGCGCCTGCTATTAGTTGGGTCAACAAAGAAATATTCAAATTTACAGCACAAAGTTATATTGCTATTTCTGGTATTACTTTTAATTTGATTAGTTGGGCATTGTCATCAGATGTCAATCAAACATTTAAACTCCAAGGTTCTGGAGATAATATGAATTGGACTGATTTATCTGCCACATCTTCTTCAACGATAAATTCTGCAACTTATACCATTAGTAATACTTTAGCTACAACTAGTAAATTTAAATATTTTAGATTACTAGGTGTTGCAGGAAATACGCATTATGGTGGCGTAACAGATGTTAATTTTAATTTAAGTAATACAACTAATTTAAGTCTCTATCCCATGTTTACTTGTACAACAAGTGATACAGATGGTGATGGAATACCTAATTACAAAGATTTAGATTCTGATGGTGATGGATGCTCGGACGCAGTTGAGTCAGGTGCAACTGCCATTGCAACTTCTGGAGTAGCAAGTACAGCAAAATTATCAACAAGTATCATTCCAGCTCCTTATGATTTAAATGGTTTCGCAAATGGTCTAGAAACTGCAAGCGAATCTGGAATTTATGCTGGAACCTATACTTACTATTATGCAATAGATAATAAAATAAATACTTGTTCCGATTCTGATGGTGACGGCGTTTTAGATTATTTAGACATAGATGATGACAACGATGGGGTGTTGGATTATATAGAACAAACATGTACCACCTCTTCTTTGAGTAAAACAGATATCACAGTAAGCTCTGCTGTTAATTGGACCTTCCAAAATGCACCAACTGGGTTAAATGCATTATTTGATGGGTCTCTTATACAGCAAATGTATCCAACCGATGTTGCGATCGCTAACAAAACAGTTTTCCAGTTTAATTTTTTAACACCTAAAGTATTGAACTTAATTGAGCTTGCTAATGTGGCGAATCAAATACCATTTGTTGCTGGAGGTACTTATAAAATTCAAGGATCAAGCGATGGGACCAATTGGAATGATATTGTTAGTTCTCAAGTTGTTGCAAATACATCACCAATTTTAGCAACTACCAATTCTATAAAATTCGATATGCCAAATAATTGGAAGCCATATATGAGCTATCGAATTTTTGCCATAAGTATGACTGGTCAGGCCAATTGGTCGACCGAAGTTTATTTTAGATCAGTAGCCTGCACGGATTTAGATACGGATAATGATGGAATAAAAAATCGTTTAGATCTAGATTCAGACGGTGATGGTTGTAACGATGCTGTAGAGGCAGGTACAACTTTTATAAGTACATCTGGTGTTACTGGTGCCGCTAGATTAACTACTAGTGTAATTCCAAGTACCCCAGATTATGGTAATAATGGTTTTGCGAATGGTTTGGAAACTACTAGTGAATCTGGAGCCTATACAGGAACCTATACATATAATTATGCAAAAGATGCAACCCTTAGTGGTTGTTTAGATACTGATGGTGATGGGGTTCCTAATGTAATGGATTTAGATGATGACAATGACGGGGTATTGGATCTTAATGAACAAACAAATTGTATTGCCTCTGGTATTGATTTAAATAGTTTAACTTATAATGGCTCAGCTATTGCGTCTAAAACAGCAAATTCAATTAATACTACTAATAATGCGGGTTGGCAATCATCTTATTCCATTGAAAATTTAAAACTGCCTATTTCATTATCATTTAAAAATACATCTACCACAGGATATGATTTTTTTGGATTAATTCCTGCAGCAACTACGCAAACACCTTCGAACTGGGCTGATGGGGGGTATAAATTTTATTCTCAGAATACAAGTGTTGTTGGCTATTTTACTACACAATGGGATTTCAATATACCTGTTTTGACAACAGATGTATTTAGCATTGATATTTCTGAAACAGGTTATGTAACAGCTGCTATTAATGGAGTAACTAAAAAAGCATTTCAAGGAGTTGTTTCTGATTATAAATTAGCTATAAGTGCTTATTTGCCATCTACTTTAACCAATATTGTTTTAACCGATGCAACGCGCCCTGCTTTATTAACTTGTACAGAATTAGATACGGATAGTGATGGGATCCCCAATAGATTAGATTTAGATTCCGATGGTGATGGTTGTAATGATGCGAAGGAATCTGGAACCGCTACAAGTACCACTTCAACAGCAGGTGTTGTAACAGCACCTTATGGAACGAACGGTTTTGCCAATTCGTTAGAAACCACTGCAGATAATGGAATTTATACGGGTACATATACGTATATCAATGCCATTTCAAATACCATTAATGCGTGTTTAGATACCGATGGTGATGGCATTCCAGATGTCATTGATTTAGATGATGATAATGATGGAATTTTAGATGTCATAGAAATACCTGCTTGTAAATATGTTCCAGTTTCGAATGACGATTTTGGATTTCTAGGTATTAATGCTGCTGTTACGTCTACTGGAACGGCTCCCGTGACTTTTGGTCTAGGCGATGGCACAGCCATTCCAGCCGCAAATATTCCAGGGTATGCCTACACATGGGTTGATGGTGCTAGACTTACACAAGATGGAGAATACGCCATAGTTTCTAATCCTCGATTAGCTGCCCCTTATTGGTTTAATGAAAACAAAGACCATACTACCCAATCAACCGGTGGCGGTGGCGCAATGTTGGTAATTAATGCGGGTAATCCAGGAACTCTAGCTTTTACTAAATCCCTAACTAATTTAAATATAGGTCAGAACTATAAGTTATCGGCTTGGATTTCCAATATACTTGGTTCTGCTGGAAATTTACCGAATCTAATTTTTAATATTAAAAATGCAAGCGGTAACGTAATTGCAACGCTTAGTACAGGTAATATTGCTACGACAGGTACCTTAATTTGGAATCAGTTTGAATTAGCTTTTGTGCCAACAACTTCAAGTATCACTTTTGAATTAGTGAGTAATTCAGTTTCAGGCGGCGGTAATGATTACGCATTGGATGATATACAATTAAGTGTTTGTAATACATTTTTAGATACCGATAGTGATGGAATTCCTAACTATTTAGATTTAGACTCTGACGGCGATGGTTGTCCAGATGCGGTAGAAGCGGGTACTACTGCTATATCAAGTTCAGGGGTTTTATCTACTGCTAAATTAACGACCAGTGTTATTCCTGCACCTTATGGAAATAATGGTTTTGCGAATGGTTTGGAAACTGCAAGTGAATCTGGCGTATATAAAGGAACTTATACAAATAGTTATGTATTAGATGCATCTTTTAATGCGTGTACAGATACTGATGGAGACGGGATTGCTAATTACATTGATATTGACGATGACAATGATGGGGTTTTAGATACGGTTGAATCATCACCTTACGCTCCATGTACTTTAAATAGTCAGGTCAGCTTTGTGAATTGGGGTAATGCTGTTACTGCTGCAAATGGAACTGGTGGCGCAGTGGGTACAATCACACAAGATGGTCAAACAATTACCGTCACTTGGAACGATAGAGGACAGCAAAACACAACGACTTCATTGGCAGGTTTAAATGCTGCTTCTTACCCTGCTGGTATCACTGGACCATCAAAAGCGATTCAAACTTTTCAAAATACAACGTCCAATACCATCACTTTTTCAAAACCAGTTAAGAACCCAATAATTTATGCATGGAGCATTGGAACACCTGGTGGACAAATAATTCATACATTCACAGGAACCTATTCCGGAACGAGTTCACCTGCAAAAATCACGATCAATCCTGAAGCAACCGGTATGGTAGTGAGTGGAGCCAATTCAAATATTTTAACCAATAATGAAGGTGATGGGTTAATTAAATTTTCTGGAACTTTTGATCAAATATCCTATTCGACTTCTAATACAGAAAATTGGGCTGGCTATTCTCTTTTAGTACCCATTAATTCAAGTACTTGTGAAACCCCTGCACGTGATATTGACACCGACGCAGATGGAATACCAAACCGTTTAGATTTAGACTCAGATGGTGATGGTTGTAGTGATGCAAAAGAAGCAGGAAGCTCAACAACTGCTACTAGTACAACTGTGTATCCAACCGGGACTGATACTAACAACAATGGTTTATTAAATAATTACGAAGCGAGTACTGCTGGAACAATTAATTATACGTCAACGTATACAAATTATGCATTAATTAAAACTATCAATCTGTGTACCGATACCGATGGTGATGGCGTAATTGACTTCTTTGATTTAGATAATGACAACGACGGAGTATTTGATGCGGTTGAATCTCCTTCTTGTTTTTTAAGCGCAACAGAATGGAACACAGCCGATAAGTCTTACTTTGCTAAGTTTAGTTCTCAGATAGGCTCAGCATCACCAAATAACAATTTTGCAGGTTTAGGTGATGGCAATGGAACATTAGCAGCTGTTCAGCTTGCGGCATCTCAAGATCAAATAAACAAGGAATTGTTCAAGATCGAGTTGATGAAACCAACGCAGTTAGATGCTATTTACATCAAGAAAACTTCGGCTACGCAAATTTTTGCTGCAACTGCGGCAAGTTTAAAAGTACAGGGTTCAAATGATAATACCGCTTGGACAGATCTTACGGCAGCGATTGCTGCTCCAGCAGATGCAACGAATACAACAGTTAGCGGGGCAGTTTCATTAACTAACTCGAATAAATTTACTTTAACCACTAATCCTGCTGCGTATAAATATTTCCGTATTTACGGTGTAGTTTCGGCTACTACTTTAGGAGGAATTGCTTCTGAAATATACGTTGATGTTAATGCAGCAAACTACAATGCATCACGCTATCCAAAAGCTACTTGTACATCAGATTCTGATGGTGATGGAATCCCTAATCACTTAGATTTAGATTCGGATAACGATGGCTGTAGTGATGCAAATGAGTTTTACGGTAGTGCATCAGCTCAAGGAACGGATGGTAATAGTTATTATGGAACGGGTAACCCGCCAGCTGTTAATGCAGACGGAACAGTAACTGCTGCAAGTCATAATGGAACCTATATCAATGCAACAACTGCTGGTGCAGCAAGTATTATAACGGCACAACCAAGCAATCAAACGCTTGCTTCTGGAGCAAATGCAACTTTCTCAGCAACAGTTACAGCGGGTTCAGGTACAACCAACTATCAATGGCAAGTGAGTACTGATGGCGGTACAGTATGGGCAAACGTTACCAATGCAGGTGTTTATACAGGTGCTACCACCAGCACCTTAACCTTAACGGGTGTAAGCAACAGCATGAACGAATACCGTTATAGGTTACAAATTTCACAATCAAACTATATTTGTGGCAATATAAGTTCTAATGTGGTACGTTTGATTATTTCAAACAACCCTAAAATTATTGACAATTCGGCTACTATTGCCGAAGATGTTACTTTGACGGGCAATGTTTTAACAAACGATACGGGTTCTGGTACACCAGCAGCAAGCTTAACGGTTAACACATTTACAGTAGGTGGAGTAAATTATACAGCGGGTCAAACAGCTACAATTCCAAACGTAGGAACCATCGTGGTCAATGCTAATGGTACGTTTACGTTTATACCTGCTCCTAATTATAACGGTCAGGTTCCACCAATAACTTATACGGCTACCGATACAAATGGAGGTACGGGTTCAGGCACATTAACCATTACAGTAACCCCGGTAAATGATCCTCCTGTTGCAGTCAATGAAACTACCACTACCCCACAAGACACGCCACTTACGGGCAATGTTTTAACTAATGATACGGATGCAGATGGAAATATATTAAGTGTTAGCACGTTCACCGTAGGTGGAGTAACTTATAATGCAGGCGAAAGTGCTAGTATCCCGGGCGTTGGTACCATTGTAGTGAATGCTAACGGTACTTATACTTTTACACCAGCATTTGGATATGTAGGCCTAGTGCCAGTTATTGGCTATGGTATTAGCGATGCAAAAGGTGGTACTACCAATGCTACATTAACCATCACAGTAACCGATGTGAATGATGCACCACTGCCATCAGATGATATTAAGAGTACAACTGCTAATACAACAGCCACTGGAAACGTATTAACCAATGATACGGATGTAGACGGCAATCCCTTATCGGTAACCCAATTTACTATTGCAGGCATTTCAGCCACGTTTATAAAGGGCCAAACAGCTACCATTGCAAACGTGGGAACAATTGTAATTGCCGAAAATGGTTCTTATACTTTTGTGCCAGTAAGTGGCTTTTCAGGAGATGTGCCCATTATTACCTATACCATAACTGATGGAGGAATTACAAAATCTGCAAAGCTAGATATTTATGTAGCGCCAGTTAATGCTAATCCAGTGGCCGTTAATGATGCCCAAACAATAAATGAAGATAGTAATGCAACAGGTAACTTATTAACAAATGACACTGATCTAGATGCCAATACTACCTTAAAGGTAACTCAATATTCGTTTACCATTGATACTACGGTGTATACTTATCCAGCAGGAGCAACTTCTTCTATTCCAGGAGTGGGAATTATAGTGGTCAATGCTAACGGAACCTACACTTTTACACCAAATGCAAATTACAATGGTGTAGTTCCTGTAATTAATTATGTCATTACAGATAATGATGGTGCAATAGCCGCCGCCAGTTTAACAATTACAATTACCCCAGTAAATGATAATCCTGTAGCGGCAAATGATGATAATCTGACAGGCCCTGAGGATACGCCAATAAACGGTAATGTCTTAACCAATGATACCGATCCGGAGGGGAGCGCAATTACCGTAACGCAATTTAGTATTGCAGGAATTTCAGGAACGTTTACTGCTGGTGTAACGGCAACTATTCCAAATGTAGGAACCCTGGTAGTGAATGCCGATGGAACCTTCACCTTTACCCCTGTAACAAATTACAATGGGACGGTTCCAGCCATTACTTATACCGTACAAGATAGTTCTGGAGCAACAGATACAGCCAATTTAAATTTAGCAATAATCCCTGTTAACGATGTTCCTGATGCGGTAAACGACAATAAAACTATTCCAGAGGCTACTGTCGCTGCAGGTAATGTACTTACCAATGATACAGATCCAGAATCAAATACGCTTACCGTAACCAGCTTTACTATTAATGGGGTAACGTATTCAGCAGGATCTCTGGTTACCATTCCTAACGTGGGTACCGTTAAAGTTAATACCGATGGTAGCTATACCTTTACTCCAGAAGGGGCATACTTTGGAACAGTTCCGTTAATTACTTACACTATCTCTGATGGAAATGGAGGATCAGACTCAGCTACTTTAGCCATCACTGTTACCTCAGTAAACGATCCTCCAAAGGTAGAAAATGAAACAATCACTACCCCAGAAGACACCCCTGCAACAGGCAATGTTTTAACGAATGATTCCGATCCTGAAAATGACCCATTAAGCGTAACTAATTTTACAGTAGGTGGAGTAAGCTACACTGCCGGTCAAACCGCAACTATTCCAGGAGTAGGAACAATTGTAGTAAATGCTAATGGTACCTATACCTTTACACCAGCGCCTAATTACAATGGTGTTGTTCCAGTAATTGGTTATACTGTGAGTGATGGTGCATTTACGGTTGATGGTTCTTTGAGCATTGTGGTGACTCCGGTAAATGATGTGCCAATTATTGTCAATGAATCACAAACAACCCCTCAAAACACCCCTGCAGCAGGCAATGTTCTGTTGAATGATAGTGATGTGGAAGGAGACGCCTTAACCCTAACTCAATTTACTGTTGCGGGCGTTACAGGTACTTTCACTGCAGGTCAAACCGCTAGCATTCCAGGTGTTGGAACCCTTGTGGTGAATGCCGATGGAACTTATACGTTCACACCAGCAACAAATTACTACGGCTCAGTACCTGCAACTACCTATACGGTAAGTGATGGAAACGCAGGAACTGCCACCGGTATTTTATCCTTGTCTGTAACTCCAGTGGATACGGATGGTGATGGTGTAATGGATTTCCAAGAAATTTTGGACGGAACCTCACCAACCGATTCTTGTTCATTTAAAAGTGCTTCGCAAGTGTTAACACCAAGTACCGCTTGGAGAAATGCAGATTGCGATGGCGATGGAACACCAAACGGAACCGATACTGCTCCATTAAACCCATGCGTTCATGCAGTAGGTGCTATCCCAGATACATCAAATGCGATATGGGCAGCTGCTGATTGTGATGGCGATGGGGAATCAAATGGTACGGAAACTACCAATGGTACCAATCCAAATAATGCATGTTCATACACCACGGCACCTACTTCAAGTAGTACAATCTGGTCCACTTGGTCGGCATTAGATTGTGATAGTGATGGCGTAACTAACGGAACTGAAATTACAAACGGAACTAATCCGCTCAATCCAGATACCGATGGAGATGGAAACCCAGACAATACGGATACACGCCCAATAACACCTACCGCTACGAATGATTCGGCAAGTGTAAACTCAGGTAGTTCAGTTGTGGTTAATATTTTAACCAATGATGATTATTTAGCCAACGATGGCAATACGATTACCAAAACAGGCGGAACAGCGGCAGGAACAGTAACATTTGACCCAGTAACAGGTACAATGACTTATGTACCTACAACGGCTGAGTCAGGCACAACTGTTACAGTAATTTATACCGTTTGTCAAGGAACAGTTTGTGCTACAGCTACGGTAACCATTACTGTGGTAAGTGTAGATGCTGATGGCGATGGTGTATCAGATGCGCAAGAAGGCATTGATGGTACTAATCCAAACAATCCGTGTAGTTATAACCCAACAAGTCAGGTATTGTCTAGTACAAGTGCAGCTTGGAAAGCGGCTGATTGTGATGGCGACGGAACACCAAATGGAACCGATACAAATCCATTAGACCCATGTGTTAACAATGGAACAAGTACACCAGACGCCACCAATACCATTTGGGCAGCAGCTGATTGTGATAATGACGGAATTCCAAATGCGATTGATGGTTTAGCAGATACCGATGGCGATGGCATTCCAAATTATAAAGATTTGGATTCAGATGCCGATGGTATTCCAGATAGTATTGAAGATTCTGGATGTACAGGCACAAGTCCGTGTACACCAACAGATACCGATGGTGATGGAACACCAGATTATTTGGATTTAGATTCAGATAATGATGGGATTACAGACAGCATAGAAAAAGGCCCAAGTGGAACAAGCCCAGTAGATACGGATGGCGACGGAACTCCAGATTACCGAGATTTAGATTCGGATGGTGATGGCATTTCAGATGCGATTGAAAAAGGATCTGGATTAACGCCTGTTGATACCGATGGCGACGGAATACCAAACTACTTGGATTTAGATTCTGATGGCGATGGCATTTCAGATGCTATTGAAAAAGGAACAGGAGCAACGCCAGTGGATACCGACGGTGATGGTACTCCAGATTACCGAGATACAGATTCAGACAACGACGGTATTTTAGACTCAGTTGAAAAAGGCGCCGGATTAACCCCGGTTGATACCGATGGTGATGGAACTCCTGACTATAGAGATCTCGATTCAGATGGTGACGGTATTTCAGATTCAGTAGAAAAAGGACCAGGATTAACTCCTGTGGATACCGATGGTGATGGTACCCCTGATTATCGTGATACGGATTCAGATAATGATGGAATTTTAGACTCAATAGAAAAAGGACCAGGAGTAGCACCGCTAGATACCGATGGTGATGGAACGCCAGATTACCGTGATTTAGATTCAGACAATGATGGCATTTCGGATGCCATTGAAAAAGGGCCAGGATTAACTCCTGTGGATACCGATGGCAACGGTACGCCAGATTACCGTGATTTAGATTCTGATGGCGATGGAAAAACAGATGCTCAAGAAGGAAACATTGATACGGATGGCGATGGAACGCCCAATTTCCGAGATTTAGATTCTGACGGAGATGGGGTATTAGATAGTGTAGATCAGTGTCCACTTGTTGTAGGTACCGTAGCAGCTAATGGTTGCCCTCCTGATTTTGATGGTGATGGTATTGCCGATGCAATTGATTTAGACGATGATAACGACGGCATATTAGATAGCCTAGAAGCAGCGGCTTGTTCACCAGTAGATCCTGAATGTGATACCGATGGTGATGGTATTCCAAACCGTTTAGATTCTGATTCAGACAATGATGGTATCAGCGATGTGAAAGAAGCGGGTGGAACGGATACTGACAATGATGGCAAAGTAGACGGAGGTGTAGATGCTAACGGAGTACCTTTGTCAACGAATGGGGGCTTATCACCTCCAGATACCGATGGCGATGGAAAACCAAACCCTTACGATATAGATTCGGACGGCGATGGTATTTCGGATGCCATTGAAAAAGGAGCTAATGGCAATAATCCTGCAGATACGGATAGTGATGGAACGCCAGATTATTTAGATTTAGATTCGGACGGCGACGGCATTTCGGATGCGATTGAGAAAGGTCCAAGTGGAACAAGCCCACTAGATACCGATGGCGATGGCACACCAGATTTTAGAGATTTAGATTCAGATGGCGACGGTATTTCAGATGCTATTGAAAAAGGAACAGGATTAACACCGGTTGATACCGATGGCGACGGCACTCCTGATTACCGAGATACGGATTCAGACAACGACGGTATTTTAGACTCAGTTGAAAAAGGTTCAGGATTAACGCCGGTGGATACCGACGGTGATGGCACCCCTGATTACCGAGATACAGATTCAGATGGTGATGGAATTTCAGATGCAATAGAAAAAGGCACCGGAACAACCCCGGTTGATACCGATGGCGACGGTACCCCTGATTATAGAGATACGGATTCGGATAACGATGGTATTTTAGATTCAGTAGAAAAAGGAGCGGGAAGTACTCCGGTTGATACGGACGGTGATGGAACCCCAGATTACCGAGATACGGATTCAGATAACGACGGTATTTTAGACTCTATTGAAAAAGGAACCGGAGCTACTCCGGTTGATACGGACGGTGATGGAACCCCAGATTACCGTGATTTAGACTCAGATAATGATGGAATTTCAGATGTCATTGAAAAAGGGTCAGGATTAACTCCCGTAGATACCGATGGTGACGGTACGCCAGATTACCGAGATTTAGATTCAGATGGCGATGGAAAAACAGATGCGCAAGAAGGAAATATTGATACCGATGGCGATGGAACACCAAACTACCGAGATTTAGATTCGGATGGTGATGGCGTTTTAGATAGCGTAGATCAATGCCCGCTAGTGGTAGGAACTGCAGCAGCCAATGGTTGCCCCCCTGATTTTGATGGCGATGGTATTGCCGATGCAATTGATTTAGACGATGATAACGACGGCATATTAGATACCCTAGAAGCAGCGGCTTGTTCGCCGGTAGATCCTGAATGTGATACCGATGGTGATGGTATTCCAAACCGTGTGGATTCCGATTCAGACAATGATGGCATCAGCGATGTGAAAGAATCAGGTGGAACTGATGCCAATAACGATGGCAGAGTAGATGGAGGCGTAGATGCTAACGGAGTACCTTTGTCAACGAATGGTGGCTTAACCCCTCCTGATACGGATGGGGATGGAAAACCAAACCCTTACGATTTAGATTCGGACGGCGATGGTATTTCGGATGCGATTGAAAAAGGAGCCAATGGTAATAATCCTGTAGATACGGACGGCGATGGAAAACCCGATTATTTGGATTTAGATTCAGATAACGACGGTATTCCAGACAGCGTAGAAAAAGGGACAGGATCAAGTATTTTAGATACCGATGGCGATGGTACACCTGATTATAAAGATTTAGATTCTGATAATGATGGCATTTCGGATGCGATTGAAAAAGGCGCAAATGGAGCTACCCCACTAGATACCGATGGTGACGGTACGCCAGATTACCGCGATACGGATTCAGATAATGACGGTATTTTAGACGCAGTAGAAAAAGGAAGTGCAGCTACTCCACTAGACACGGATGGCGACGGCACTCCTGATTACCGCGATACCGACTCAGATAATGACGGTATTTTAGACGCAGTAGAAAAAGGCACCGGAAATACGCCGATTGATACCGATGGCGACGGCACTCCTGATTACCGCGATACGGATTCTGATAATGATGGCATTTTGGATGCGGTTGAAAAAGGAGCAGGAACAACGCCAGTTGATACGGATGGCGACGGTGTTCCAGATTACCAAGATTTAGATTCGGATAACGACGGTATTTTAGATGCAGTTGAAAAAGGAGCAGGAACTGCACCAGTTGATACGGATGGTGACGGAACCCCTGATTACCGCGATACGGATTCAGATAACGACGGCATTCCAGACAGTCTAGAAAAAGGTCCAAATGGCGCTACTCCACTTGACACGGATGGCGACGGCAAACCAGATTATCTAGATGTAGATTCAGACAATGATGGAATTCCAGACAGTGTAGAAAAAGGAACGGATCCATTAAATCCGGTTGATACGGATGGTGATGGAACCCCTGACTATAGAGATTTAGATTCAGACAACGACGGAATTTCAGATGCAATTGAAAAAGGAACAAATGGAGCTACACCAGTAGATACAGATTTGGATGGAATTCCAGATTATCGAGATTTAGATTCAGATGGTGATGGTAAACCAGATAGTCAAGAAGGCCTGACCGATACCGATGGTGATGGTTTACCCAATTACCGAGATATTGATTCGGATAATGATGGTGTATTGGATGCTAATGACCAATGCCCTTATGTAGAAGGTTCAGCTCTATTAAATGGATGTCCGCCTGATACGGATGGCGATGGATTGACAGACAATCTAGATTTAGATGATGATAACGACGGTATATTGGATACAGTGGAGAATGGAATTTGCAATCCAACTTCAATAAACTGTGATACCGATGGCGATGGAATTCCTAACCGATTAGACCCAGATTCAGATAACGACGGAATCTCTGATGTCAAAGAATCTAATGGTACAGACACCAATGGGGATGGTAAAGTAGATGGGGCAGTAGATAGCAATGGCATTCCTGTGTCGGCCAATGGTGGAGTAAACCCTCCAGACACCGATGGTGATGGAAAACCAAACCCTTACGACTTAGATTCGGATGGTGATGGCATTTCGGATGCGATTGAAAAAGGAGCTAATGGTAATAATCCAGTAGATACCGATGGCGATGGTACCCCAGATTATTTGGATTTAGATTCAGATAATGACGGTATTCCAGATAAAATTGAAAAAGGTACAGGCACAAGTCTCTTAGATACTGATGGCGATGGAACACCAGATTACAGAGATTTAGATTCGGATAATGATGGAATTCCAGACAGTGTAGAAAAGGGTCCAAACGGAACTCGACCACTAGATACGGACGGCGATGGTACGCCAGATTATAGAGATTTAGATTCGGATAATGATGGACTATTGGATGCAGTAGAAAAAGGAGCCAATGGTAATGTGCCGGTTGATACCGATAACGATGGAACGCCAGATTACCGAGATGTAGATTCGGATGGCGATGGAGTTTTGGATTTTGAGGATGATTGTCCATTAACCTTTGGATTAGCAGCCTTAAATGGATGTACAGGAATTGATTCAGATAACGATGGAATTCCAGATGCAATTGATTTAGATGATGACAACGATGGAATCACCGATGTAATTGAAAACGCAGCTTGTTCACCAAGTTCAACCAAATGTGATACAGACGGTGATGGAATTATTAATAGTTTAGATTTAGATTCAGACGGTGATGGTATTACTGATGCTAGAGAATCTAACGGTACCGATGTAGATGGAGACGGACGCATTGATGGTCCGGTTGATGCAAATGGCGTTCCAAATTCAGCAAATGGTGGAGTTACTCCTTCAGATACCGATGGCGATGGTAAACGCAATCCGTATGATGTTGATTCTGATGGCGATGGTATTCCAGATTCAGTTGAAAAAGGGGCTAATCCAAATGCACCAGTAGATACCGATGGCGATGGAACACCAGATTATTTAGATTTAGATTCGGATAATGATGGTATTCCAGATAGCGTTGAAAAAGGTCCAAACGCCGCTATCCCGCTAGATACAGATGGTGATGGCATTCCAAATTACCGTGATTTAGATTCAGACGGTGATGGTATTCCCGATTCAGTTGAAAAAGGTCCAAACGGCGCTACTCCTCTAGACACTGATGCTGATGGTATTCCAGATTACCGCGATACAGACTCTGATAATGATGGTATCCCGGATACCGTTGAAAAAGGTCCAAGCGGAGCTACTCCTGTAGACACCGATGCTGACGGCATTCCAGATTACCGTGATACAGATTCTGACGGAGACGGTATTCCAGATACCGTTGAAAAAGGTCCAAATGGCGCTACTCCTGTTGACACGGATGGTGATGGTATTCCAGATTATCGAGATTTAGATTCTGATGGTGATGGCATTCCCGATACCGTTGAAAAAGGTTCAAATGGTGCTACTCCACTAGACACTGATGGTGACGGTATTCCAGATTACCGCGACACAGATTCAGATAATGACGGCATTCCAGATACCGTTGAAAAAGGTCCAAATGGTGCTACTCCTGTTGACACCGATGGTGATGGTAAACCAGATTATTTAGACACAGATTCAGACAATGACGGCATTCCAGATTCAGTTGAAAAAGGTCCAAACGGCGCTACTCCTGTTGACACGGATGGTGATGGTATTCCAGATTACCGTGATACAGATTCTGACGGAGACGGTATTCCTGATTCAGTTGAAAAGGGTCCAAATGGTGCTACTCCTGTCGACACGGATGGTGACGGTAAACCAGATTATTTGGACACAGATTCAGACGGTGATGGAATTCCAGATACCGTAGAAAAAGGTCCAAATGGTGCTACGCCTGTCGACACGGATGGTGATGGCATTCCAGATTACCGTGATACAGATTCAGACGGTGACGGTATTCCAGATTCAGTTGAAAAAGGTCCAAATGGTGCTACTCCACTAGATACGGATGGCGATGGTAAACCAGATTATTTGGATTTAGATTCAGACGGTGACGGTATTCCAGATTCAGTTGAAAAAGGCGCAAACGGAGCTATTCCACTAGATACGGATGGTGACGGTAAACCAGATTATTTAGATTTAGATTCTGACGGTGACGGAATTCCAGATAGCGTAGAAAAAGGTCCAGATGGAACAAACCCATTGGATACCGACGGCGATGGTAAACCAGATTATTTGGACACAGATTCAGATAATGACGGTATTCCGGATAGCGTTGAAAAAGGCACAAACGGAGCTGCACCTGTAGACACCGATGGTGACGGTAAACCAGATTACCTGGACACAGATTCAGACGGTGATGGCATTCCAGATAGCGTTGAAAAAGGCACAAACGGAGCTATTCCTGTAGACACAGACGGTGACGGTAAACCAGATTATTTGGACACAGATTCAGACAATGACGGTATTCCAGATAGCGTTGAAAAAGGCACAAACGGAGCTATTCCTGTCGACACGGATGGTGACGGTAAACCAGATTATCTGGACACAGATTCAGACGGTGACGGAATTCCTGATACCGTAGAAAAAGGTCCAAACGGCGCTACTCCTGTAGACACGGATGGCGATGGTAAACTAGATTATTTGGACACAGATTCAGACAATGACGGTATTCCGGATAGCGTTGAAAAAGGTCCAAACGGCGCTACTCCTGTAGACACCGATGGCGATGGTAAACCAGATTATTTGGACACAGATTCAGACAATGACGGTATTCCGGATAGCATTGAAAAAGGCACAAATGGAGCTACACCTGTAGACACCGATGGCGATGGTAAACCAGATTATTTGGACACAGATTCTGACGGTGATGGCATTCCAGATTCAGTTGAAAAAGGTTCAAATGGTGCAACTCCACTAGACACGGACGGTGACGGTATTTCAGATTATTTAGATTTAGATTCAGATAATGACGGCATTCCAGATACCGTTGAAAAAGGCGCAAACGGAGCTATTCCTTTAGACACCGATGGTGACGGTAAAACAGATTATTTGGATTTAGATTCTGACGGTGACGGAATTCCTGATAGCGTTGAAAAAGGCCCGGATGGTACAAAGCCATTGGATACTGACGGCGATGGTAAACCAGACTATTTAGATTTAGATTCTGATAATGACGGTATTCCTGATAGCGTTGAAAAAGGCCCGGATGGTACAAAGCCATTGGATACTGACGGCGATGGTAAACCAGACTATTTAGAT
>CANKAT010000054.1 GCA_947479815.1 Sphingobacteriaceae bacterium | reverse complement strand
GCTTTAAAACAAATTTCGACTCAAAAGCGTGGAGAAGACAGGAACTTTCGTTTAGTTTCAGATTATTCAATGCCGAATGTTTCTGATAAAATGGTAAATATAATTATTAGCTATGTTGATTATATCAAACGTGTAGTCTGGTCAGAATAAATCAGTGGCAGTAAAAAAGATTTTAATCCATAGTATCGTATTTAGTCCGGATGGTGTATCAACTGCCTATCTCTACAATGATATCGCGCTAAGATTCAGAGAAGATGGCTATGAAGTTGTTGTTTTGACAACGACTCCTCACTACAATTTACTTTCTGCTGAACTCGTAAAACAACCTCTTAAGAGAAAAGGTTTTGGACTTTTCTATGAAAGTGATTTTAAGGGTATTCGAGTTTTTCATGTACCCCAAAAGAAATTTAGAAGTGCAATACTTAGAATAATTGGATTTGTTTATTGGCATATATTGTCTTTTTTTCTTGGATTATTACAGAAAAATGTAAATCTGATCCTTTCGCCATCTCCACCTTTGACCATAGGTATTATTAATTTATTTATTGGGAAGTTAAAAGGTGCAAAAGTGATTTATAATGTGCAGGAAATTTATCCTGATTTTTTGATCAATCAGGGTAAATTGACGATAAAACCTGTAATCAACTTTTTGAAGTGGATGGAACGAAAAGTTTATAACAATTCGGATGCGGTAGTAACTATAGACGATATCTTTTACTATAGTATTGTAGATCGCTTTAGTGAAAAAGGTAAACTAATTATTATTCCGAATTTTGTCGATACTGATCTTTACAGGCCTCTGACTCATTCCGACCATAAATTAGACCCACATTATTTTCAAGAAAAGAAAACTTGTCTAAAGATAATGTATGCAGGGAACATAGGCCATGCTCAGGACTGGGAACCATTGTTAGAGATAGCAAAGAATCTTTCAAGCCAAGATGTAGAGTTCTATGTGATTGGTGAAGGTGTAATGAAGTCCTACCTCAAGGAGCAGATTAATTTATTAAATCTGAAGAATATTCATTTGGTTTCTTACCATAATAGGGACTTAATGCCTTCATTAATTGCCTATGCTGATCTTCATTTTATTTTCATGTCTACAGATATGGAGGGACAAGGTTTCCCTTCTAAGGTTTATACTATTATGGCATGTGCTAAACCTTTACTAGTCATTTCAGGAGAAAACACCCCAATTAGTAATTTTTTAAAGCCTGTTCAATGTGCTTACATGATCAATGAAAAGAAGATTGAAGATCAGTGTTCTAAAATTGAAGAAATAATTAAGCGACTTCTGAATGACAAATCAGAACTCCTTAATCTTGGACAAAATGGATTTATACATATTGAAAATACTTATTCAAAAAATATTGTGACAAAGCAGTATGTGGATCTTGCTAATAAAATACTCAATAACTAAGTGGAAGTAGTAATTACAGGTTCTTCCGGTTTTATAGGTAAAAATCTTATTTCCTATTTTTTGGGATTAAGTATTGGCGCAGTTCCAATTACTAGGAACGACCTAGTGCAACGGAAGTTTGGAAAAATAGATAAAGAAGATGCCATTGTCCACCTCGCCGGTAAAGCTCACGATCTTAAAAACATTGCTCACCCAGAGGAATATTATGATGTAAATTATGAGCTCACAAAAGACTTAT
Organism: Sphingobacteriaceae bacterium; assembly: GCA_947479815.1. Taxonomy (GTDB): domain Bacteria; phylum Bacteroidota; class Bacteroidia; order Sphingobacteriales; family Sphingobacteriaceae; genus Daejeonella. Next base: position 19,813 of record CANKAT010000054.1, on the reverse strand, counting down.
ATAATGCTTTCCTGAAATCTAATGCCAAAAAATTCATATTTATAAGTTCTGTCAAAGCTAGCGCTGACCAGGTTGAGGACATTCTAAATGAAAGCCATGACCCTCATCCTAAAACTCATTACGGAAAGTCAAAGCTAATGGCTGAGGAATACATCCAAAATCAACCTTTGCCTTTAGGAAAGTCCTTTTTCATTCTCCGTCCCTGCATGATCCATGGTCCTGGAAACAAAGGCAATCTTAATCTCCTTTATAAACTAATTTCTAAAGGTATACCTTACCCTCTAGCAGCTTTTGAAAATAAGCGCTCATTTTTGAGTGTCGAAAATCTTTGTTTTGTGATTAGGGAATTACTAGAACGCGATGACATTCCTTCAGGAATTTATAATGTTTCAGATGATGAGGTCTTGTCTACCAATACACTCATTAAGCTTATAGCTAAGGCATCTAATAGAAAGACTACATTATGGGAAATCAATCCAGCCTTGATTAGATATATTGCAAAGCTTGGGGACATATTAAAACTTCCATTAAATACAGAACGCCTTAAAAAATTAACTGAAAATTATATCGTTGATAATACTAAAATCAAGCAAGCCTTAGGGAAAGACTTTCCATTAAATGCAAATGATGGTATTATAACAACGATAAAATCGTTTCAAAAGCCCAATTAAAATAATATTCCATTCTGTATCTTGTTTAATTCCCCGAATTAATTAACCTTTGCAGCTATGCTGCAATTGTTAAATCTGCCGGTATTAATATTCCTACTCCTGTTTTATTTCAGGCTTGCGGTTCAGTTTAAAATTATTGATAAACCGAATCAGCGAAGTTCACATTCCCGGATAACTATTCGAGGAGCTGGTATTATTTTCCCAACTGCTATCTTACTTCAAGCCCTGTTCAGCGGCTTTCAATATCCCCTTTTTACTTCTGGTCTTTTACTGATTAGCATTGTCAGCTTTTATGACGATCTGCGGCCTTTATCCAATAAAATAAGGCTATTGGCACATCTGTTAGCCGTATCCCTACTTTTTATGCAAGCGGGTTTGATGGTTTATCCAGTCTGGATTATTCTAGCTGTTTATATCCTGGTTATTGGTACAATAAATGCCTATAATTTTATGGATGGAATTAATGGAATCACCGGATCCTACAGCCTTATTACCATACTAAGTCTATATTTCATCAATGAAACTCAAGATGTATTTGTTTTAAGCGAATGGCTGATACTAGTTGCAATGTCTTTGATGGTATTCAATTTCTTCAATTTCAGAAAAAATGCAAAATGTTTTGCAGGGGATGTTGGGAGTGTAAGTATGGCTTTTATCATTATTTTCTTTCTATTACTGCTAATACTTAAAACACAGGACCTAAAATATATAGGTTTGCTCTTATTTTATGGTTTAGATACCGTTAGTACTATTATTTTTAGATTGATTCGGAGGGAGAATATTTTTGAAGCTCATCGCAGTCACTTTTATCAATATTTGGCAAATGTCAAAGGTTGGCCGCATTTAAGAGTTGCTTCATTGTATCTGATGGCGCAGTTAATGGTCAATATTTTGATAGTGTATTCAGCCTGGAACTTAGCCACTTTTTTGATTTTTATTCTGGTTGCGGGCTTTGCTTTTGTGGGTTTGAGGTTTATGGTTGAGGGGAAGAGTGGTTTGTTGGGAATGGACTGGTCGGAAGAAAGGTGAGGAAGGGTCTGTGAACGGACGATTTGTGGTGGGATTAGAATTAGTGTTTTTATAGCATAATCCTCTTGTCAATGCGAGGAGGCACGACGAAGCAATTGCTTCGCTTCGCTCGAAATGACAGAAAAAAACTCGCAATGTACCAGGATTTTAGACGTCATACTTTTTCCCTCAGCAGCTGTTAAACAAAAGGCGAAAGAAGGCCTTGAGCGTTTGGGAAGGGGCATTGTTTTACGTTTCAGTAAAACGCAGCCCGTGCGCTTTTGGTTTTTGTGTGCGGCTGGTTTGCGCCGGCTGCCTTAGAGGAAAAAAAAGGCTTTTGTTTCTTTTGGCCTTCAAAAGAAAGAAATATTAGCGCATGCGCAGCATGTGCTTTTTTGTTGTTGGTGCTTACACCAACAACTTATGATTTACCCGCTCATTGCCGCGGTGGGGGGGGGGTGATGATTGCAGCCCGTAATATGATGCAGGGCACATTTTAATTATAAAAGCTATCAAAAAGAGCATTAAAAAGCACTAATTCGCAAATAAAACAGAATAAAATAACAAATGTATAAAATAGTGCATTAAATAGCACATATAATTGCATTTAATCATAAAATTTGTAGATTTATATAAAATAGAGCAATATGACGCACCTTTCTATAGTGATTCAACAAATTAAAGAGCGAAGAGAAATCCTAAAGATTACCCAAGAAAGTTTGGCGGATCTATCAGGAGTCGGGCTTCGTACCATAAAACAGTTGGAGGGAGGTAAAGCGAATCCCACCTTCAATACCCTACAAGAAATTGGGGATGTACTTGGATTGGAACTGGTTTTACAAGTAAAAAGACTCAATAACTTATGAGAACAGGACAAGTTTATTATAAAAACCAATTAGCAGGCGTTCTGAGTCAAATGGATAATGGGACATTTAATTTTAGCTACGATGAAAAGTGGTTTAATGACACAAATAAGCCAGCGATAAGTTTGACCTTTCCAAAAACCAAAATGGAATTTCAATTATCTACACTTTTTCCATTTTTTTTCAATTTGATTCCGGAGGGGGTGAACAAACGTCTGATATGTAGTATAAAACGAATAGATCTTGATGATTATTTCGGCATTTTACTAGAGGTGGCTGGTGGTGATACAATAGGTGCAGTTAAAATTATTAGAATGAAATGAAATGTTTAATATGGTAATAAATAGATGTCCGGGAACATTAGCTTTAGGCTTTACTACCTATAGTAGAACATGTATTAAGCGTGTTTTTAATGGGAGTAAGGTAAATCATGTGCTACCGTATGCTTCTTTGCAGTCTAATCAAAATAGTGAAGATTCTTTTGAAGAGAATGCAACTCGTATGTCTATTTCAGGCGTACAAGAAAAGTTTTCACTCATTCAATTGAAAAATAAGATACGTTTAACTAAAGAAGGAGAGCAAGGCACACATATATTAAAACCTATCCCAAGCATATCAAAAAACGCAGATCAGATGCCTGCGAATGAGCACTTAACTATGCAAATTGCGCACCAAGTATTTGGCATTGAAACAGCAGAGAATGCGTTAATTTTTTTTGGGAATGAAGACCCTGCCTATATCACTAAGCGTTTTGACGTGTTACCAAGTGGACTCAAATTGGCCCAAGAAGATTTTGCCTCTCTTGCCGGAAAGAGTCCGCAAACCCATGGGACAGATTATAAATACCTAGGTAGTTATTGGGATTTATTTGAACTCATGCGTGATAATTTACCAAGCTATAAAGTCGAATCGCTCAAATTATTCAAATTATTGATATTCAATTATTTGTTCTCAAATGGAGATGCTCATTTGAAGAACTTTTCAATTATTGAAACGCCACAAGGAGATTTTAAATTAAGTCCAGCTTATGATCTTTTAAACAGCCGCATTCACATCGATGATAAAGATTTTGCTTTAGATGAAGGTTTAATCCCAGCAAGAATGGGACAAGGTAATGTTGCAAAACAATTTCAAAGCTTGGCTGGTCATGCGGGTATACACGAGAAACAAATGAATTCTATCTTAGTTTTGATGGTATCTAAATCTGATCAAGTAAAGAAACTAATAGATGCTTCATTTCTCAAAGAGCAAATTCAAAGAAGTTATTTACAAACTTACCAGATGAGATTAAATAAACTTAAACAAGAGTAATTAATTTGGTGTGCAATTTGGTGCGCATTACAACTATAACTAACTGATAATCAATATAAAAATACCCTATAATTTGTGGTTCAATGCTATATAGATTAGCATTCTATTACTCTACTTAAAAACTCCCATTAATCAAACTTCCTAAATCTTGCACAGACTGAATTCTATTAATGGATTATTTATTAAACCCATAAAATGCTGTAAAAGTATGATGGGGATTAATACGTTTATCATTTCTACATTTTTACCCCTGCCCCCTCCTACAATTCTCTGAATTCCAATTTAATTAAATAATAATTATGCTATATTTGTTAATAAACTAAGAATAGAGCTTTGTTCAATCACATTAACATTGTACCGCGCTGGATCATTTTTTGTCTGGATCTTTTTGTCTGCGGAATTTCCCTTTGTTTTGCATATTTATTAAAGTATAATTTCATTTTTGATGAAATTAATGCGAATGAACTAAGCCGAAATATTCTAGTATTCAGCGTAGTAAATAGTGTAGTATTCCTGATTATAAAGACCTATGCCGGCATTATTCGTTATACCAGTGCCCAGGATTCATTTCGAATATTGTTTTCAATTCTGATTACTAACGGCTTATTTTTCTTCATTAATTTACTTTTGTTCAGCTTTAATGATGAGCCTTATATCTTTAATGTTATCCTGGTTATTAATGGCTTAACAAGTTTTTTATTGCTAATCACTTACCGGGTAATGGTGAAATACTTCTTTATGTATGTAAAGAATTTTAGGATAGATAAACGTCATGTTGTTATTTACGGGGCAGGCGAGGGGGGGATTGCCGCTAAAAGAACCCTGGATCATGATATTAAAATCAATATGCTATTAACAGCGTTTATTGATGATGATGATCGTAAAATAGGTAAAGCAATAGACGGGATTAAGATCTATCATACCAAAGACTTTCAGAACCTCATTAAGAATGATAAGATTGACGACCTGATTATAGCATCCCACAATATTAAACCCGAACTAAAGAATAAGATTGTTGACCTTTGTTTGGAAAACGATATCAAGGTTTTAACCCTTCCACCCGTTCGATCTTGGATTAATGGTCAATTATCTAGCAAGCAATTGCAAAATATCAAAATAGAAGATTTATTGGAGCGTGAACCGATTGAGATTAATAATGATATTATTTGTAATCAGATTAAAGGGAAACGGGTGTTGGTTACAGGCGCTGCGGGTTCTATAGGTTCTGAAATTGTTAGGCAAATTGCTCTGTTTCATCCACAGATGATCATATTAAATGATCAATCTGAAACCCCATTACATGAACTTCAATTAGAACTTCAGGAAAGTAATGTGCATAATAATTTCCATTCATTTATTGGAGATATTCGTGATTCATTTCGTATGGAATTGCTATTTCAGACATTTAAGCCGCATTATGTATACCATGCGGCTGCCTATAAACATGTGCCCTTAATGGAGCATAACCCGGGCGAGGCCGTGCGTACAAACGTAATGGGAACCAAAACTATTGCAGATCTGTCTGTAAAATATGGGGTGAGTAAATTTGTGATGATATCTACCGATAAGGCGGTAAACCCTACCAATGTAATGGGTGCATCGAAACGGATTGCTGAAATTTACGTACAGTCTTTATATCATTCATTTAATAGCAAGAAAACTACCGTTTATACCAATGGATTGAGCCATTTAAATCAAGGCAGCGCTGCAATAAAAACTAAATTCATTACTACCCGTTTTGGAAATGTACTGGGTTCAAATGGATCAGTTATTCCTCGTTTTAAGGCTCAGATTCAGAAAGGTGGACCAATTACCGTTACACATCCTGAAATTACCCGTTATTTCATGACTATTCCCGAATCTTGCCGTCTGGTATTGGAGGCAGGATCTATGGGTGAAGGAGGCGAGATATTTATCTTTGACATGGGTAAGTCAGTGAAGATTGTTGATTTAGCTAAGAAAATGATCCGGCTTTCAGGACTAGTTCCACATCAGGATATTGCCATCGAATTTTCTGGTTTAAGGCCCGGCGAGAAATTATATGAGGAGCTCTTGAATGATTTGGAGAATACGAAGCCAACGCATCATGAAAAGATCATGGTTGCTCAGGTTAGAGAATATGTATTTCAATTGATCAGTTCCCACATTTCAGATCTGATCAAATTAAGTTGTCAATATAAAGACCGTCAAGTGGTTATAAAAATGAAAGAGATTGTGCCTGAATTCAAAAGTAATAATTCGGTCTATGAAGAATTGGATACCCCTAATGAGGATACTGAACTATCCACTTTAAAGCAATAGCATAATTTTTATACTAGCACTGCACTTTGTGAATTTTACTTTAGAAAGTCAAAACATTGTTTAATAAATATGCTGCGGTTTAAATTCCTACTCTTTTTAATTTTACTTCTCAATTTCAGTCGTCCTGTAGCTTTCTCTCAAAGTCTTCCAGTTGGCACCACCGGGGTAGAAGATTATTTTCGCAGATCTCAATTATTAGGCCAGCTAGATTCTACTGTTTCTTTTACTATTCGCCCGCTTCTTCCCTTTTCAATTGATTCAGATCTTTCTTTAAGGTCTTATGATCTTTTCATGACTGGGAAGTATCGTATTGGTTCTCCTAAAAATAGGAATGGTATTCATATGCTCCCTATTTCAATGAAACAACGATACACTAGCCATCCATCCTATAGTTTTAATGATGGTGCCATGATTCCCGGCAAGGGCTTTCAAACACTTGTTTCTGCCGGTGTATTTGCAAAATTAGGGCCATTGAGTGTGCAGCTTCAACCTGAATATGTTTTTGCAGCAAATAGTGCATTTAAAGAATTTAGCTCTCATTTGGGTTCTGCAGATCTGCCGGTTCGATTTGGAACAGATCCCTATTCAAAACTTTTATGGGGGCAGAGCAGTGTTCGCTTAAGCTTTGATCCGGTTTCTATCGGCCTTTCGAATGAAAATTTATGGTGGGGCCCAGGGATTAAGAATTCCTTATTAATGAGCAATACCGCTCCTGGATTCAAGCATCTTACCTTAAATACGACCCGCCCCATAAAAACACCAATTGGTTCTATTGAAACACAGATTATTGCCGCACGATTAGAAGGATCTGGATTTACAAACCCCTTGCCTGGCGATTGGAGATACCTTTCTGGAATTGTATTGAGCTATCAGCCCAGATGGGTACCCGGTTTATTTCTGGGTTTAACCAGAGGTTTTCAGACTTATAGCGAAGATTTGGATGGAAGTTTTGCAGATTATATGCCTTTTTTCCAGGCCTTTCAGAAAATAAAAACGATTGAAGATAAAAAGAGGAGAGATCAGCTTACTTCCCTTTTTGCACGCTGGTTGTTTACAGCTTCAAAGGCGGAGATCTACTTTGAATATGGCTTGAATGATCATTCCTGGAATACCCGTGATTTTTTGATGACTCCAGAACATTCAAGGGTGTATACGTTGGGGATGAATAAATTAATCCCCTATAAAGGAAATACCGATGAATATATTCAGGTAGGAATAGAATTGACACACATGGAGCAGCCCCTAGACCGCATATTTAGGGGTGCAGGTGAATGGTATATGCATCATCAAGTATTGCATGGCTATACCAACCGTGGCGAGGTTTTAGGTGCCGGTATTGGTCCGAGTGGTAATTTTCAAACCTTGCAAGTTAGCTGGGTTAAATCTTTGAAACAACTAGGCCTGCAACTAGAACGCTACGAGCATAATGGTGATCTTGCCAATGCGTATGGTTTAGGTCAATGGATTGACTTTAGCGCGGCTGCAGTTTCTACCTGGGATCATAAGAATTTTTTATTGAATGCAAAATTACAGGCAATAAATTCAGTGAATTACCAATGGTTGTCGGGCCCAAAAGGTTCACCCAATAAAAATGCTTTTCATGTAAATGCCGAGGTAGGGGTGATGTATCGATTTTAGTGAATGCGCACCCGATAGCTATCGGGTAGGGGTGATGTATCGGTTTTAGTGAATACGAACCCGATAGTAATTTGGTTTCGGAGCTGGAAGGTCCCTCCTGCGTCGGGATGACAGGGCGGAGAGGGAAATTGTAAATGTGTAAAATATGGACAATTTGAAAATAATTTTTCAGCAATAAGGTCCCTATAATTTAGCTTTAGGATGCTAAAGACATGAAAAAGCTATTATGAATTAAGCGTTGAGAATAACCATAATAAATGTTATGTTGGGTACTTAGACTTAAACACCGATAACAGACAACTGATAACAGACAACAGATTAAAATATGTGGCAATAGAACCGGAATTTGACAAGAAATATATTTACTATCATCAGATGCATCCCATAAATTACAAACAACTAGGCATTTACAGCCTTTTCATAGTCTTTGCCTTTTTTCTGGCATCCTGCAAAGGCTTACAGAAAGATACTGTTGTTTATTTCAATAATTTTGAGAGCGATAATTTGGCGAATATTATACGTGGTAAGATTGGTGCGTACAATGGGTCTAGAGTAATAGGAAGGTATTCACAGGATGGATTTGTTTTAAGACTAGACAGTTTGCCCATCCATAATATGTTGCAGATTTCCTTTGATCTTTATATTCACGATACTTGGGATGGAAATAGTATTAAGCCAGAGGGTCCAGATATCTGGATCATGAATGTGGATGGCTGGAGTGCCATTTACGCAACCTTTGCGAATGGCCAATTTACAACGTATACTCAATCTTATCCGGTTCTTCAGCCTGAATATAATCCTGCTACCGGCTTTAAGTTTTTCGATAATAAGCCCAATAGTAATGCCATTAAGACTGATTTACCGGGGGCCTGCAAGCTTCAGAAAATAAATGGTGGAACCTCCTTGTACCGCATTACCAGAACTATTGAGCATACTACCAGTACCCTTGAAGTGGGTTGCTTTGCCCAATTAGAAGACCCAGACATGGTCAATAAAAATTGTAATGAAAGCTGGTCAATAGATAATATTAAAATTAAGACCATTGAATTTAAATAGGATGATGCCCGTGTATAGAGTTTGGATTATTCTGTTGGTTACGCTGTTCTTCTCCAGTTTTGCTGAGGTGTTTAGTCAAACTTTGCCCGTAGGGCTCCCGGTGCTAGAGGATACCTATCGAAGAGAGCAGTTATTAGGGAAAAGTGATTCGCTGATCTCGTTTACTATTCGTCCTTTATTTACTGGAAATGAGTATGCAGCGGGAACGATGGAATGGAAAGATTCACTTGCCTTAAAAAGACCCTTTTTTAAATTTAAAAATAGATTCCATTGGGCTGCTGATCAGGGTAGTATTGAACTGCTCCCCCTTAATTATCAATACCAAGCTAACTCCATACTTCCCTACAATTGGAATGATGGTGCAATGATTCCTTCCCGTGGCAATCAAAGTCAAATGAGCTTTGGTGTTTTTGCAAAATACGGGCCTTTAAGTATTCAGTTGAAGCCTGAGTATATTCATGCAGATAATCTGGTATTTGAGGGCTTCCCGGCCGAACAATACGATGTAGTTTGGGCAAAATATTTTGATAGTTATTACAATGTGTCTGAAATTACTGAGCGCTTTGGTGAGGATGTTTATTCTAAGTTGTTCTGGGGTCAAAGTAGTGTTCGCTTAACCTTTGATCCGGTTTCTATTGGTTTATCGAATGAAAATTTATGGTGGGGGCCGGGTAACCGCAGTTCATTATTGATGAGTAATAATGCGCCTGGATTTAAACATATTACAGTGAATACCTCTCGCCCAGTTCAAACTAAATTCGGTTCTTTTGAAGCACAAATCATTGCCGGTCGTTTAGAGAATTCAGGTATTTTACCCCGTGAAGTGAATAGGGCTTATGAAGGCCGAACACTTTATATACCCAAGCGCAATGACTGGCGTTATCTTTCGGGCTTTGTGATGACCTATAATCCGAAATGGGTGCCTGGGCTTTTTATTGGTGCCAGCAGGGTTTCTCAAATGTATCATCAAGATGCAGGTACAAGTCCGGCAGATTTTATTCCCTTGCTAAAGCCATTTGAGAATAAATCGGCCGCTGAAAAACGCGATCGTTATTCTACCTTGTTTTTTCGTTGGGTATTCAAGGAAGCACATGCAGAGGTTTATGGGGAGTATGGCCATCAAGGCAAGAAAACTTTTATTCAGTTAAAGGAGGAGCCTGAAATAGGTGCAGCCTATCTGTTTGGAATGCGTAAAATCATTCCCTGGCATAAACACTCTGGTCAGTACCTTCAGGTTTCAGTTGAGTTAATCCAGCTGCAGCAAACTTCTGTACCTCAATATGGTGGTTGGTACACTAGCTCAACTATTAGGCAGGGGTATACGCATAAGGGGCAATTACTTGGAGCGGGTATTGGACCCGGAAGTAATTTACAATCGCTTAGTGTTAGTTGGTATAAGGGCTTGAAGCGTATCGGTTTACAAGGAGAGCGCTATGATCATAATAATGATTTTTATTATCAGATGTACAATAATCCTATAGATGTCAGGAAGCATTATATTGATATGAGTGCTTCTGCTTTTCTGGATTGGGATTATAGGAACTTGGTATTTAGTGCTAAAGGAAGCATGATTAGGTCTTTAAATTATCAGTATGTATTGTATAACCGCCCACCAGATTATTTCATAACAGGCTGGGATCGCATTAATTACCAGTTGAATGTGGGCTTGATGTATCGGTTTTAATCAAGACTTACGAAATCTGAAAAAGCACACGCGACACGCGTGCGCCAGCGAGATTTGAAAGTCGATTTCGTCATTCGCTTGCTAAACAAATTTTTCTGAAAGCTATGTTTTTGAAAAAGCACACGCGGCACGCGTGCGCTAGCGGTAAAATCTGTTTTGATCAATTCTTCTTACCGATCCATAAAGAATCGTATTTTCCGAAATAAGTAAAGAGCTTTTTTTTAGTGATAATCTCATCAATCACATAGGTGGGACCTAAATCCGGTCGCCCCGGGTGATAATCATGAAAGGCTATATAGCCTCCTTTCGCTATTTTATGAGCATATAAGTCATAATCCTCCTGACAACCTTTTATGGAATGATCACCATCAATAAACAGGAAATCAATCTTTTCGAATTCGTCATTAAATTGATTTGAAAATCCTTTTCGCACAACTACCTTTCCTGAATTTATAAATTTTTTAACATTCATCTTGAACGTTTCGAGCAAGTCAATGCCACTTGCAATTTTTTGATATTCACTCTCGTTCCAATCTTCACCTCCGGATGCATTGAATGGGTCAATAGCATATAATTTGCCGGATTTTAGCCCACTAAGAATACAATAAGAACTTTTGCCTTGCCAACTGCCAATTTCAACAACTGTGGCGTTATCAGGTAAAAGTTTAGCTACTTTATATAAGCCAATTGCTTCTTGTGATGAAAGCCAGCCATTTATCTTCCGATATCCCCAAAATGGAATGACTGCTAACAGATTTAGAATTCTATTCATAGTATTTAATTAAATGTTTGAAATTATAAAAATTTCTATACCTTATTAACTCCAAGTTTCTTAGAATACAAAATAGTACTCACAAGTATCATGATCTCACACACTATCGTAGTCATTGCTGCCCCTCTCGCACCATAATTTGGGATAAGAATGAAATTCAAAACTACATTGAGGATTATCATGAACAGGTTCAGGTAAACCAAAAATTTAATCCTATTTTTTGCTACCAAGCTGTTGCTTATTGGTCCATAAATGAAAACGATGGCTAGAAACCAAACTAGTATTTTAAATATTGGTATTGAATTATCGTATTTATCCCCAAAAAATAATTGAAATATGATATCTGCGCCTAAGTAAAGTAAAATGCTTAAGAATACTCCTATGCCACCAAGGTAATAAACTGCTGTATTTTGAATATTTCTGAATTTATCTTTTTCTTCAGAATGTTTTGCAAGCTTCGGAAAGACGGCGGTCATAAATGCACCTGAAATAAACATAAATGGATATATGAATTTTGTGGCTCCTGAATAATAACCCACTTCCACACTTCCGATCATCTTCTCTAACATGATAATATCTATTTTACTATATATCACATTCGCAGCCATCAAAACGGTGAATAAAAACCCCTGCTTGATAAAAGTCATGCTGCCAGATAGGTCTAATTTTAATTCGAATAGATAGGTAAATTCCTTTTTATATCGGATATAGAGCAGCAGGATTAACAGTACAAAGCAATTAATAAATCCCAGAAAAATAAAATACGCTAGCGGCGCTTGATAATAAATTCCGGCTAGCATGAAGATCAATTTTAAGACGCTCAGAGACAAATCTTTGTAAAAGATAAGATCTTTGCGTTCGGATGCAATAAAAATGGCTAGCATGGGCGCAAAACAAGCACTAATAACAACACTGAGCCCGAATACACTTAAGTAATAGAAATCATTTACTGAATTGCTTACATAGCTGATACTCAAAATAAGTAGGAGCATTGCAGCACTAATTAATAGTTGCGCCGATTGAGCTTTTGAATAGATACTTTGAATTTTATCTGGATTCTGACTACTTTCTTTGATAATGTGTTGCGTGAACCCTCCATCCGAGAAAAAGGCGAAGATTGAAATGAATTCTATGATGTAAATGTATTTTCCGTATTCTGAAACCGGAAGAAACTGCATCAGGAAAATAAGCCCGGTAAAGCCCAAAATTTGGACAATTACGCTGCCCCCGATATACACAGCTGAATCTTTCAATAATTGTCTACGCATCAGCTTTTTATTTGATCTGCAAGTTTTTTTACAATCCCTGGCCAGGTAAAGTGATCTTTTGAGAACCTTCTGATTTCTTCGTATCGTTGAGATGAAAGAAAACCAGGTTCAATGCTGTTTTGTATTGCCTTTGAAAATTCGTGGGCATCTGCTTTAGCGACCGTACCATATTTGCCCTTTGAGGTAATGTGTTCGGCGCTTGAAACGGGGCTGCTAATTAGGTAGTTTCCAAAATAGAGTGCTTCTGGAAAAGCGATTGGAAAACCTTCATACCGTGAACTTAAACAGAATATTTTTGATCTATTATACCAATCAAATAACTCTTTTCGGTCTGTAATGTTACCTGTGAAAATGATCTTATTTTCAAGCTGTGGGTATTCTCTGTAAAAATTAGCGATGTATTTCTTAAAGCTTTCTTCAATGGGCCCCAAAATGTATACTTTCCAATCTTTCAGGTCTGTTATTTTCAAGGCATCAAGCAATAGCGCTGTATTTTTTTGTTCGGTACCAATTCTACCTACAGTTAAAATAATATTTTCTTTTTCTTGGAAGGCTTTGATAGGAATTTCCTTGTCCAAATAGAGATTATCTACACCATTGGGGACGCAAATCAGTTTATTTTGCAGTTCAGGATAAATGTTCAGTAAATAGTCTTTGGCTTGATCGGTTTCTACTGAAAATAGGTCGGTGAGTTTAAAAATCCAGGAGGTTAAGGCCTTTAAAACGAAATTTTTGATTCGGTAATTTGAAAATAGGAAGGCATTATAATTCTTAAAAAACAGAATATCCATATCCAGTTTGATATAGGCCTTGCCTTTGGGGTTTACTAGTTTATAGATTAGCAGGTAAAGAATATGGTCTTTTTTGAAGTGAAACAGGTTTAAAACAGCAATCGATTTTGAGTGATTAAATAGGTAGTATAATACGCCCAATTCAAAATAGAGAAATCTGCCTTTATTGGGGATGAAGTTTAGTTTTAATCCATTCACCTCCTGGTCAATAAATGGATATTCCACATTATTCTGGTAGCTGATTAATGTGGCATCATAGCCTTCCGTTTTGTACATAAAATAAGGAAGCTGCCCAACATCCTTAACCAGATGAAAATTCTCGGTCTCTGTAAATACGGTAACGAATGTGGGTTTTTGTTTCATTTACGGAGACAGATGGCTACTATTTGAGGCCTAACAACTGAGTTTTAAATGCGAATTAGAATAAATCTGTTTGATCAAAATTAGTGATTAAAAAGGAAATTTATTGTTTTGCTTTTTTGCTTAAAAATCAGGCTTTCTAGACACTAAGTTCCCTCACTAAGTTCGGGATGACAGGTGGATAGTGTTTAGAAAAATAAATTCCAATCTAACTCCCACGTGTCATCCCGAAATCCTGCCCTTCAGCAGGTGAGGGACCTTCACCAAACCATAAACAATTTAGCCTTCAAAAACTAAGTTCCCTCAAACGTTCGCAATGACAGGTGCATAGTGCTTAGAAAAATAAATTCCAATCGTACTCCCACGTGTCATCCCGAACCTTGCCCTTCAGCAAGTGAGGGACCTTCATTCAATCTTAAACAATTTAGCCTTCAAAAAACTAAGTTCCCTCAAACGTTCGGGATGACAGGTGGATAGCGCTTATAAAAATAAATTCCAATCTAACTCACACGTGTCATCCCGAAACCTTGCCCTTCAGCAGGTGAGGGACCTTCATTAAACCATAATATTTCTTATTTTTAACAGGTATTTTTACAATCATTGGAATTAAAAAACTCGGCATGATAGCCTAATCATTCAATATAATGACCCCCGAATTGCCAGAATCAATTGTGTATCCTTCCATATCTGTAGCTATGGCTACCTATAATGGCGAAAAATACCTGGAAGAGCAGCTTGATTCTATACTTTCTCAAACACTATTGCCTTCTGAAATTATTGTATGTGATGACCAATCTACCGATGGTACCCAAAAAATACTCGATAAATATCAGCAGAAAGGACTTTTAAAGTATTTTGTAAATGACAAAAGACTTGGGTTTATAGGTAATTTTAAAAGGGCTGTTTCGTTGACTTCACCTGATCATTATATTGCTTTATCTGATCAGGATGATATTTGGCTGCCTGGTAAAATTCAGGCTGCAGTAGCGCTTTTACTCAAAATAGAAAAAGGTCAACGTCCTGCTATGGTTTATTCTGATCTGATTCTTGTAGATGAAAATAAGAATCTGTTGAATCAGTCATTCCGGAATGAACTAGGGCAGGGAGATTACATTCATTGTTTGGATACACTTTTGTTTGGATGTTTTGTGAATGGTTGTACCATGTTGATGAATCCAAACATGAGGAACTATTTTTCAAGTATTCCCGAAAATGCTAGTTTAAATCATGATACTTGGATGTCTTTGATTGCCTATACATTTGGGGAGGTTGCCGTAGTCCCGGATTCCTTGATCTGGTATCGTAAACACAGGAATAACGCAACAGATGTTGGCGATTTTCATAAATTGGGTAGGTTGAGCCGCTGGTGGGCAGAAGTACGGCACTCGTTAAAGAAGAACGACCTTTTTGAAGATCAGATCAGTTTTGTGACTGAATTTTACCATACTTTCGAGCATAATCTCAACGCAGATCAGAAAAATCTAATTCAGAAATTTATGAAGCTGAAGGGTAAATCTTACCTAGAAAAGAAAATTGGGTTGAGGATGTTTTTTAGGGGGAAGTGGAAATAAATGTTTTTTGTTCGGGTTGATTCTAAATTAGGTTTAATACTTATTGTAATGGAATTGAATAGGCATCTAGTCGCCCTCTAGTGGGGGAAATGCACAGCGAAATCCAAAACTGTATCGTCCTAAAAAAAATTTACGGGTTGATTCTTTTCAAAAAAAAATCCCTCATCACAAAATGCGATGAGGGATTTTCCAATTGTAAAATTGAATTTATTTCGCGTAAAGCGGATGCTTTTCCATCATTTCATTGACTTTCTTACTCACTTTTTTTGCATTGGATGCACTTTCAGGTTTTGTAATCACTTCATCAATCAATTCAACGATTTTTTCCATATGCTTTTCCTTAAGCCCCCTAGTACTAACAGCTGCAGTACCCACTCGTATTCCAGAGGTTACAAAAGGTGATTTATCATCAAAAGGAACCATATTTTTATTTACTGTGATCGATGCTTCGCCTAAGGCATTTTCTGCATCCTTTCCAGTAACATTCTTATTTCTAAGGTCAATAAGCATCATGTGATTATCAGTTCCGCCTGAAATTAGCTGGTAACCTCGGCTAACAAATGCAGCGGCCATGGCTTCAGCATTTTTCTTAACCTGTATAATATATTTCATATAATCATCACTCAAAGCCTCACCAAAAGCAATAGCTTTTGCAGCAATGATATGCTCCAATGGTCCACCTTGTGTGCCCGGGAAAACTGCCATATCCAATACGGATGACATCATTCTTAATTCACCTTTAGGAGTTTTTTGTCCCATGGGGTTTTCAAAATCCTGTCCCATCATGATCATTCCACCCCTTGGACCTCTTAATGTTTTATGAGTGGTCGTAGTTACTACATGGCAATGCGGAAGCGGATCGTTTAATAATCCTCGTGCAATCAATCCTGAAGGATGAGAAATATCCGCCAATACCAAAGCACCAATCTGATCTGCAACTGACCTGATAAATTTATAATCCCAATCACGTGAATAAGCAGAAGCACCGCAAATAATTAATTTAGGTTTCTCTTTTAAAGCAACTTCCTCTAATTTTTTATAATCAATTAGCCCACTTTCGCGATCTACTCCATAAAAATTAGGCTTATATAGCTTTCCAGAAAAGTTTACAGGCGATCCATGTGTCAGGTGGCCTCCATGCGAAAGATCAAATCCTAAGATTTTATCGCCGGCATTAAGCAAAGCAAGTAGCACAGCCGCATTTGCCTGTGCACCAGAATGAGGCTGCACATTGGCCCAACTGGCATTAAATAATTGTTTTGCACGTTCAATTGCAATGTTTTCAACCTCATCCACAACTTCACAACCTCCGTAATACCTTTTACCGGGTAAACCTTCAGCATATTTATTGGTTAGCACTGAGCCTGCAGCTTCCATAACCTGCTTGCTTACAAAATTCTCTGATGCTATTAATTCAAGACCGGTTTCCTGGCGCTGCTGTTCCTCTTCAATCAGGCTGAATATAAGTTTATCTCTCTTCATGGATGGGTTAACGTGTTTGGGTTGGTAAAAATATGAATAAAAATGATGCGTAAAAATACAAATTAAGAATTGATTGAACTGGTTTTAGCTTCAATCCAGAAATTATTATATCCTAAACCAGATTGTAAAGAAATCAAATCTTGCTGGATCATTTCAAGCATAGCTAAAAAATTATAAACAAAATGAACCTTGTTCTCAGAATTAGATAATAAAACCTTAAAATCCAACCGATTATTTATTGAAAGCAGCTGAGTAATTAACTTTTTTTGCGTTTCAATCTGATAAGGATATTGCTCCACAATATGTTCCTGCTTAGTGTCACGCTGAACGCTTCTTTGAAAAACTTTATGATAAGTAAGCATCAATTTATACAGATTAAACGATTCAAGCTCCTCTCCAGGCTCTGCAATAAGAGCTATTTGCTGAAGGTCAATAGCAATATTCCCTCGTTTCTCCTGTTTAAACCGCTCATCTTCAAATTCTCTGAGTTTTTCGGCTATACGTTTAAACTTTTTATACTCAATTAGTTTCTGAATCAAATCGCCCTTCAGATCAATTTCATTTCCTTCCTCATCCAAATCGGGACGAGGCAATAACATTTTGGCTTTTATTCGCATCAAGGTGGCCGCAACGAAAATAAATTCGCTGGCAACCTCTATGTTCAATGAACTCATCTGATGCAGATAACCAAGAAAATCGTCTGTTATACGGGCAATTGGCACATCCTGAATATCCAGCTCATCTCTTTCAATAAAGAATAAAAGCAGGTCAAAAGGGCCCTCAAACTGTGGAAGCCGTATCTCAAAACTATCTGTAGAAATCATACGTATATCCAAAAATAAGAATTAGTAATGAGTTATCGGTATCAGAAATGAACCCCTTTCAAACCTATTACTTACAACTTATAACTTTTAGCTTATAACTTTTAGCTTTCACCTTTTAGCTTTTTACTTATAACTTATTACTTACAACTTATTACTTACAACTTACCACCTACAACTTATTGTCAAAAAAGTTATTTTTGCGAATCAAAATTTTATAATCCTACATGGAAGTTAAGGCGGGCGAGTTTCTGGAACAAATCAATTATCCTTCAGACTTGAGAAAGTTTAAAGAGGATGATCTTGAACGTATATGTACTGAACTAAGACAATATATTGTGGATACAGTATCAGTCAATGGCGGTCATTTTGGTTCCAGCCTGGGCGTAGTGGAATTAACCGTAGCGCTGCATTATGTACTTAATACCCCTTACGACCAATTGGTTTGGGATGTTGGGCATCAGGCTTACGGACATAAAATTTTAACTGGCAGAAGGGCAACATTCCACACCAATAGAATTTATAAAGGGATTAGTGGCTTTCCAAAGCGATCAGAAAGTGAATACGATACGTTTGGCGTGGGTCATTCATCAACTTCAATTTCGGCCGCACTAGGAATGGCAGTAGCTTCCAATTATAAAGGTGAAAAAGATAGACAGCATGTTGCGGTTATTGGAGATGGAGCGATGACCGGTGGAATGGCATTTGAAGCACTCAATCATGCAGGAATCGAAAATTCAAATATTCTGGTTATCCTGAATGATAACTGTATGTCTATCGACCCAAATGTTGGTGCATTAAAAGAGTATTTGACAGATATAACTACTTCAAAATCATATAACCGTTTCAGGGATGACATCTCGCATGTGCTTTCAAAAATATCTGAACTGGGCCCCAATGCTCACGAAGTGGTAAAAAAGATTGAAAAAAGCATAAAAGGCGGGCTTTTAAAAAAGAGCAACTTTTTTGAAGCACTTAAATTTAGATATTTTGGCCCGATTGACGGACACGATGTCAAACATCTGGCAAAAGTACTAAATGACCTAAAAGATATTCCCGGACCGAAGCTATTACATTGTGTAACCGTAAAGGGCAAAGGATACTCATTAGCAGAAAAAGACCAAACTAAATGGCATTCGCCAGGTCTTTTCGATAAAATTACCGGCGAAATTAAAAAAACGCAATCCGATAAACCTACTGCTCCAAAATATCAAGATGTATTTGGACTTACACTGGTAGAGCTGGCAGAAAAGAATGAAAAGATCATGGGTATTACCCCTGCTATGCCTTCAGGTTCATCGCTAAACATCATGATGAAAGCTATGCCTGATCGTGCCTTTGATGTTGGTATTGCTGAGCAGCATGCAGTCACTTTTTCGGCCGGACTTGCAACTCGCGGAATGATTCCTTTTTGTAATATCTACTCAACATTTATGCAAAGGGCTTATGATCAGGTAATTCATGATGTAGCTATTCAAAAATTGAATGTTGTATTCTGCCTTGACCGTGCAGGATTTGCTGGTTCAGATGGCCCTACACATCATGGCGCTTATGATCTTGCTTACATGCGCTGTATCCCTAATATGATTGTGTCAGCACCGATGAATGAAGAGGAGTTGAGAAATTTAATGTTTACTGCCCAACAAGAAAATATGGGGCCATTTAGCATCCGTTATCCAAGAGGTAATGGGGTTATGCATGAATGGAGACGCCCCTTGAAGGCTATTGAAATAGGAAAAAGCAGGACGATCTGCGAAGGTGAAGATATTGCTATTCTAACCATAGGCCATATTGGCAATGAAGCTGTAAAAGCTTGTACGGAGTTAAATACTGAAGGAATTCACCCCGCTCATTATGACATGCGATTTGTAAAACCAATTGACGAGGAATTGCTTCACCAGGTTTTCAAGAAATTCAAATATGTGGTAACTATTGAGGATGGTTGCCTTCAGGGTGGTATGGGTACGGCTGTTCTTGAATTTATGGCTGATCATAATTATTCAGCCACTGTTGTCAGACTTGGAATACCTGATCAGGTTATCGAACATGGTGAGCAGCCTGAATTGTGGGCTGAATGTGGATATGATTTTAATGGAATTATTAAAACCATTAAATCATTCGGCATCAGCAGGGCAACACGAGTAATGGCATCCTAAAACCATAATTTCTTTAAAAATTTATTTCTAGTAAATATAAACTAGTGTTTTGATACTTGG
>CANKAT010000053.1 GCA_947479815.1 Sphingobacteriaceae bacterium | reverse complement strand
TTTTAAAATAGGCTTTGTTTCCATGATCTTGTAATCCGATACGGCCTACTTTTGACATTCCATAATCAGGATAATCTTTCCATTTTCCTTCTGTTTTTCTTTTGGTCCAATCTTTATTCCAGGCTTTAAAATTAACTATTCTGATCTCATTCAGCCAATGTTCTACTTTACCCTTTTTAAAAACTATTCTGCTGGTATTCCACTCTCCGATTGGTTTTAACTGCTTGCTTTCAGCGGGAGTATACATCCCGTAATTAGCACCTGCTTTTTGTGAATCTTCAAGCTTTGCAGGATAATTAACATCATCAATGATTTGATATTCTGGAGCAGTCTCAATAGCTCTTTTGTATTTTGGATCTTCAATAACATGGTAGAATAGGCCGCTATTGCTGCCCTTATTAACTTTCCACTCCCATCTTAATTCAAAATCAGCGAATGATTGATCAGTAAAAATATCTCCTGAGCCACTTGGACCTTTTCCTCCAAGACAAACCAAAGCACCATCCTCAATTTTCCAAGTCTTTATTTCTGTAGTTTTATTGAAAAGATGCCAGCCTTTTAGAGATTTACCGTCAAAAAGACTTATCCAAACTCCTTTAAACTTTCCTGGTGGATTAGTGATTACTTCATTAGCCTTTAAACTATGAGAAATAATAGTCAATGTAATTATAAGCAGATATTTATTCATCAAATCATATCGTTTGTGTACACATACATAAATATTTTTATAATTAAATTAGATAACGGATTCAAAACAATTGATCAATCCTTGATTACGAGTTAAAATCTTATAAATAATATAGATAAAATTATTTAGAATTCTTAATCAGCCCATTTTTTTCAGCAAGTCTGATTACCTCATTTAAGATACGGCTTTCTACTCCTACCTGCCATTTTGAAGGCAAACCATACACCATATTTGCTGATTCACCTTCATATCCACCTTCTTTCAAAACTGTTGAAGATGGTACATAAGACATCACATCATTTGAATAGCCATAAACAAAAGTATCTTCACCCAGCATTTGTTTGATTTTTATACCATATTCAACCAAAAGTTCACCACCCAAACTTACTAAAGGCAAATTTCCGATTGACCATACCTGAACCGGATAAGGATAAGAAGTCATTAATTTTTCTCCTGCTTTTAGTTTAGTAAGAAATCGCTGAGCCCATCTTTTTTGATAAGCTACTCCAGCAGTATTATTAACAATTTTAGTTAATTCAGCTTCTGTAGGACTAGTTGCCATTGGCAAGTCTAGTTCAGAATAACTTGTAATCAAATTTGAAGGTAGTTTACGCATTTCTTCTTCCAAAACTCGGTCAACAGCTGCTGCCAGTTCTCTTCCGTATTGTTTGGCTAAAGGTACTGTATGTCTTGGTAAAGGATTTTGGTCGGCACCTGAACTCTGAAAAAATAAAGCAGTGGTACCTGGATGATCTTTTTCCAATTCTATTTGTGCAAATCCAGGATAATCGCCCGACCAATCATAACCACTCAATACTGTTGGATGACAAGCATAACCAAAAGCTATTGCTTTTAAATCGCCCTTTGCAGTCACAGCTTTAAGCACAGGTACTGCAAAATCATTAGGGCCTTGTAATTCAGTAAGTTGTGTTAACAAGGTAGCGCTATTGTTTCTCCTGTTTACCTGGAAACGAGTTACTCCATTTTGGTAATATAGTTCAACCGGTTCCATATTTTTTATGGCATCACCAACCAGTTTAACGATTTGATCTTCAAGCTTTTTAGAATAGTTAATCACACTTGCTACTTGCTGATTATCAAGAAGGTATACATCTGTTAATGCATCCCCAATCACAGGGCCTGAATGGGTATGTGAGCTGTTTAATAGAATCTGATCTCTGCCCAAACCAAATTGTGTTTTAATTCGATCTCTTATCGGATCTGACATCACTTTTGGAAAACCTAATAAATCGCTGCTCACCATAACTGCTCTCTTACCTTTTGAATCTTCAATGATCAAAGCCTTAGCCCAGATATCATGAAGCGTTCCTTCTGAAGAATGTGTGCGGGAGGCAAAACCAGCCATTGGCATGGCTTCTGAAGGTGTGATTTTAACACTTGAAACACCAGCCTTCCAATTATAATTTATTGAAGTATTTTGTGCAGAAGAATCAATACCGTAAAGTATAATCAGGGAAAAAGTTAAACTTAAAAAGGTAATTTTCATAGGATGGATTTTAAAAACAGGTTATTAATTAATTTTAAATAATTTCTTTGCATTATCATGTAAAACCTTTCTTTCTATTGCTTTTGAAGGAGATAATTTTTGGATGGCCTTAATGATATTGGCTCCTAAACAAGAATTACCTGTACCTAATTTATCTGAACAGTCACTGCCAAAAAGTAGTTTATCCTGATGTCTTTCCAAAAAAGCCCTAGCATGATCTTCATCTCTGGTCAAAGAACCCAGGCCAGAACCTGCTGAGAAATCAGCATATAGATTTGGATATTCAGTCAAAAGACGATCCGTTAATCCTCCGGCAGTTATCTTTCCTTTTGGATACAAAATATTAGGGTCGGAATGTTCCTTGTCAATATCCGCCCACCAGGTTTGGGCATGACCAATAAAATTGACTTTAGGGTATTTTTTAAGCATGGTATGGAAACGATCAAAGCCTCTGTTATACATATTAAATTGCCAATGCATCAATACAGGGACACTAAAACTTTGGGCAAGCTCATAAATATCTTGCATATATTTTGAATCACAATCCAAACCAAATTTCAATTCACCAATAACAGGCGCTCCCAATTTCAGGTATTTTTCAATTTCAGAAATAGCACCAGGCATATCTGGAACCTCATTTGCTCCAGATACAAATTCACCTGGATGTAATTTGGCATATTGATAGCATACCTCATTTCCTGTTGCAGAAGCCTGTAAACCATTGCTAAATCCATAATAAGTAGAGCCGTAATTTAGCGGCCTACCAGAAGGAAGTAGAATGGTTGTAGTTACACCCATTGCTCGTTGATGAGTAATGAGAAAATCATTATTTCTACCGCTGTAATCGGTGTGCTGATGAATATCGATAATGGGTTCGTTTACATTTCGCAAATCAAGATCATTTTTTTGAATAAATGTGTCGGCAAACAATGCATTTATGGATCCAAGGGATAGCATTGTTCCAGCCCCGAAAATTGAATTCTTAATTAAGAACTTACGTCTTGAATATTCCTTTTCTGTCATCATTCCATTATTTAATAACTGTATTTAGAGGCTTATGGCTTAATATCTTATCAATAAAGGCATAGGCTTCTTGACGACTCTCAACCGGAAAATCATGCTCAGCATTGGGGTAACGAACCTGTAAATTATCGGGAACACCTAATGAATCATATATAGGCTTCACTTTTGAAATACCTACTTCAACACCTTTATAATCAAAGTTTGAATCCCTCAATGGAGAAACAGAAAAGAAAGCACGTGGAGCTATTGCAGCTATAGCTTTATCAAAATTAAATGGGATACGATCTCCATCTAGCTTATATTTTGTTTGTAAAAAAGGCATATATCTTGTTTGTGCCCATGGACCCAAGCGCCCTCCATATTTCTTTTCAGCTGCTTCACCAATACTATAATATTCAAATTGAGTCCATCCACAACTACTAACAGCTACTTTTATACGATCATCAAAAGCGGCTACAAAAATAGAATTGTGTCCGCCCAGTGAATGGCCGATAACTCCAATAGCATTTGGATCAACATCTGCCCTGCTTTGCAGCAAATCAATGCATCTCATATGATTAAAAATACCTTTCATCGTTCCTGATTGATATCGATCGGTATCAAAATTATAATCTTTCTGATCACCAAAACTTGGAAAATCAGGAGCAATGACAACGTATCCTCTTTCAGCAAGCTCTCTAGCATGGGCACGATTAGGTTTTGTAGCTTGACCATCAACGGCCTTTCTTCCTAACAGATCTGTTTCATGCAAAACAAGCATAGCAGGAAGTTTTTTTGGAGTGCCTATTTGCACTGGTATATATAAATAAACTGGTATTATTTCGTTTTTTGCTACTGTAAATAGAATATTGTAACGAATGAATGAAGTTTCCTTAACACTATCAATGACATGGATATCCGTAGATTTAATCAGCTGTCTATTAGGCAATTTACCCATAGCTTTTTGCATATCCGTAAGAATATGATTTCTGTTTTTTTCGTGTGTTTTTTGAGTTTTCTTAACAGATATTAAGTGCTCAGATGAATTGACCTGAGCCATAATAAAGAGGGGAATACACCAGAATATCCACAGTAATTTGGTAACGCTTTTTATGAAATTGCAGGTAATTCCCATCATTAATATATTTCTGATTGTATAATAAATATAAAGATCAATTTTAATAAGTCAGACCAAAGAATTTCAACAAAGCATCAATTCAGATCATCTTAATTATGTTGCACTGTATTATTGATTAAACTATTGTTTCTAAGTTAATCTATTTCAGCTTAGTATTCAATGGCTTGAAATCGAGTATTTTATCAATAAAAGCATAGGCTTCTATACGACTCTCAACCGGAAAATCATGCTCAGCATTTGGGTAACGAATCTGTAATTTATCGGGAACACCTAATGAATCATAGACAGGTTTCACTTTCAAAATACCCACTTCAACACCTTTATAATCAAAATTTGCATCACGCAATGGTGAAACCGAAAAAAAAGCACGTGGTGCAATTGCAGATATAATATCACTAAAATTAAACGGAATTTTACGTGCATCTAGATCATACTTTGATCGGATCAAAGGCATATACCTTGTTTGAGCCCAAGGCCCAAGACGGCCGCCATATTTCTTAGATCCTTCTTCACCGATATTATAGAACTCAAATTGAGTCCAGCCACAGCTTGATACGGTCACTTTAATACGTTCATCAAAGGCCGATACGAACATAGAATTATGACCACCAAGAGAATGACCAATTACACCGATCCGCTCAGGATCTACATCTGCTCTACTCTGAAGAAAGTCAATGCATCGCATGTGATTAACAATCGCCTGCATTGTTGCTGATTTATATCTATCATTTTCAAAATCATGATCTTTTAAATCACCAAAGCTTGGGTAATCGGGTGCAATTACTACATATCCACGTTGCGCTAGTTCTCTTGCATGAGCGCGGTTAGGTTTATCTCCTTGTCCATCAACAACACCCTTACCTAATGCATGAGTGCCGTGAAGCACAAGCATGGCTGGGAGTTTTTTTGGAATTCCAATTTGTTTGGGTATATACAGGTAAACAGGTAAACGCTCTTTATCTGTCACATTTAAAGTAAGGATATAGCGAGTAAAATTATCTTCAATGATACTATCAGTAATTTGCAAATCGAATGGAAGGTTTTTTTTGCGTCTGGGTAATTTCCCCATTACCTTCTCCATACTAGTAAGAATTCTCAACCTTTCGCGCTTATGATTTGTAAGCGTATTGGCTTTGCTGTCTTTCTGATTATTCCATTCAGTTTGAGCAAAATTGGTAATAGGAAAGGTAATCAAAAGGCAAATAATCAGAATCTTCAATTTACCCGAAACAATCATTTTAAGGAGATTTGGTGAAATTTTAATAAAAAAGGATTAATCCACGAATGGATTAATCCTTTTAACACAAATTAATATTGTTAAGGAACTATTGTAAGAGTAATCTCTTTAGTAACTTCACGTTGTTTATCGATATTACCGTTGAAAGCAACAAACACTGCTTTATAAGTACCTGCAACAGGATATGAATAACGGTATTCTGGTAATACAGGATTTGTTAATCCTTTTATTGCTGATGACCAATCTGGTCCTAAATTAACTTTATCAATAGTTATCCCCTTAGTGATAGCCCAGTGCTCAGTAACTGGATCATTGAACGGGCTTGCCGGATCAAATGCTACAAAAGGCTTATATTTAGCTGTGGGTGAATACAAGGGATCTTGAGGGTTATATATACCATACTTAGGATCAAATATAGGGTTAGCCGGATTAAATTGAGGAAGACCAGAAGTTAGATAGGTATTACCCTGAAGTGTTAATCTACTTGCAGTAACTGAAGATAAAGCAGGAGCGTTATCTTTCAGATCATCAACTAATTGGAAACCAGCACTAGCCTGATCCGCAATAGTTAAAGCTAGCGAATTATTAAGTAGTTTGTTACTATTTACAGTGAATGACTGAATAAACCATTGACGGTTAACACCGCTGATAGCTTGAGACTTTGTATTATATCGAAAAGCGAAATAGATTGGCTTTCCAGCAAGTAATAAGTCAGAAATATTCACTGTTCCCGAAGTAAGTAAGGTTGCACTTGTACCTAATTTAAATCTGCTTGTAATATCTACCCATGTAGCCGCTTTTACTTTTGCAAGGCTAGAATAATCACCAGCAAAATTAGTTGATGCCAAAAGTGATAATTGATCAGCCTGTGTTCCTAACTGAACACTACTACTGAAGGTAAGATTTGCACCAGCACCCACAACATCAACCACACGACCAGTTCTTAAATTATAATCCTTTAGTAATTCACCAGAATAAAAAGAAATATTCTGCGATTCACCACCAATGATCATAAATTTAATGATCTCTCCTACTTTATAGGTAGCTTTTTCAGTATTAACATCAAAAACTGGAGCCTCTGCTTCAAGAGTAGGTTTTTCGCAGGAAGCCATCAAAAGGGCTGCTGCTACAATACTATATATTTTAAGTTTCATATTTTCTAATTTGAATTAATGTTATTCCCAACCAGGATTTTGTGTCATTTTTAAGTTTGAAGACATTTCATTGATCGGTATTGGCATAAA
Source organism: Sphingobacteriaceae bacterium (assembly GCA_947479815.1). Lineage (GTDB taxonomy): Bacteria > Bacteroidota > Bacteroidia > Sphingobacteriales > Sphingobacteriaceae > Daejeonella. Next base: position 15,380 of record CANKAT010000053.1, on the reverse strand, counting down.
CAGATCTCTTGCACTCACATTTGAATAATATTTAACAAAGTATTGACCTGGACTTTGTTGTTGTAATTTATTACCCATATCCTGATGTACTTTCAAGAATGTACCCCAACGAAGCAAATCAGCTTTACGATTATTTTCGAAGTTAAACTCTCTCATTCTTTCAGCTTGGATTGCCTCTAAGAAGGCTGTTTTAGATGCTTTGGATGCTGCACTTATTTCACCATCAGTAGATTTCCATATGGTTGCTGTTGCAGTAGCACCAGCACCACCACCGCCAGTAATTGTAATGGTAGGGGCCGCAGAATATTTACCTTCATTAAAATAGGTAAATCCTAAAAGATCACGATCTAGGGTAATAGCAGTAACTTTACCACCAGAAACAGTAGCTGTTCCTGTTGCAGTTGTGGCTGCACCAACAGTTCCACTAAAAGTTACTGTAGGAGCCGTAGTATATCCAGCACCACCATTACTAATAGTAATATCCTTAACACCTGTAGACCATGCTCTTCTTCTTACTTTGTTAAATGCTTCTACAGCCTCAGCACTTGGACCATTTAACTCATTCTGTGCTTCTGCATACATTAATAGAACATCAGAAAATCTAAGAAGTACCATATTTATAGGAGTTGTAGTAGCACTTTTAGGCAATAAAGTCTCAAACTCTCTTCTCCATTTTCCAGGCTTTAAATTATTTTTTGCATCTTCAGTTGCAGGCACTAAAGTCATTGTCTTAGCTCCTGTAGATGTATATGTAAAGTGAGGTACACTCCACCACTTTCTATTATCACCCGGTTCAAATGCATTATAAAGTTCTGATGTGATATTCATATACGCATCAGCCCTTCCAGTAGATGCCGCAGCACCTGCAGATGGACCATTAATCCAACCGATATTTCCTGTTTCATTATAGGAATCTAAAGCATTTCCATAGAATTCTACTTCCCAGATACTTTCTTTAATATCATATTTATCTGCTGCCAGATTAATAAATACTTGTGGATAGCTTGGGTTAAGTGAATGTCCAGCTTCAGCATCATCAATTACCATTTTTGCCCATTTACTAGCCTCAGCATATCTTGTTTTATCATTAACAGGAGCCCCAGCCATTTGAAGATTCACACGTGCTAAAAGCCCACGCACGGCCGATTTACTAACTGCCCCACCATAACCCAAAGTACTTATACTTGGAACTAATTTTTCAGCAGCCTCCATATCTTTAATTATCTGGGCATAAACCGTAGCAACAGGTTCTCTTGCTACGTCAACATCAATTACAGAAGTTGTAGGAACAATTTTCAATGGAACACCACCATAATATTGAACAAGAGTGAAGTAATAATAACCTCTAAGGAATAGCATTTCACCTCTGATCGCATCACGCTTGGACTGTGCAATGGCTGTATTTTTATCCACATTGGCTATCAAAACATTGGCTTTGTTTATTCCTTGCCAAAGGTTAGCCCATAAACCGTTATTATACGAATCTGCATTGGAATAGAAATAATTCCATGGGCCAGCTGTAAGAGTTGCCCTATTCATATAGCCTTCATCAGCTGTCCATGCTAAAAGATAACTTGCATAGGTGCCATGTAAGCCTCCAGCACCCAAATGATTATAAACACCAGCACGTGCAAATTGAAGCTGCGCCTCAGTATCGTAATAGTTTTTCGGATTAAGGAAATCAGTTGGAACTGTTTCCAGGTATTTCTTACAAGAGCCTAAACTCGTTAAGAAAAGTAGTGCGATTAAAATATATTTTATTTTCATTTTCTTTAGATTAATTTAATTAAAATCCTGCTTTAATACCAAAAGCAATTGTAGGTGATTTTGGATAGGACGAATAGTCAAAACCCGGAGACAAGGTGTTATTACGGGTAGAAACTTCAGGGTCCATACCTGAGTAATTTGTCCATGTAATAAGATTCTGTGCAGAAACATTTACACTTAAATTACTCAAATAGGCAGTCTTAATTAGTTTAGATGGTAAATTATAATTTAAAGAAACAGTTTTCATACGAAGAAATGATCCATCTTCAACAACTCTTGATGAGTGAAAACCAATTGGCCCTTGTCCACGTGTACGATAATTAGCATTGGTAGGATTTTCAGGAGACCAGCGATTAGAATAACTTGCAAACTGATTTATATTAGCCCATCCATTACTATTTCCTTCCATGATCAATCTATTGGCATTATAAATATCATTACCATAAGACCATTGGAAGAATACATTTAAACTAAATGCTTTATAGTTAAAATTATTTGAGAATCCACCTGTATGTATTGCTTGACCTCTACCTATATAAGTTAAATCTGCGTCAGTCATAGTACCGTCTCCATTGATATCCTTGTATTTAATATCACCGGGCAAAATAGTATTACGAACAGCCCCATTACTAGGAACATCAGGTTTTAATACATAAACACCTGGCGAAGGATTATCAAAATCTGAATACTGATAATTACCTTCCCAAATAAATCCAATCATCATTCCGGCTGGTTTCCCAATTTCAGCTACGTATAATGGCTTGTTAAACTGCGAAACATAATCAGCGTTAGTAGTTAAAGAGCGTTGCCCACGGGTAAGCTCCATTATTTTGTTTCTATTAAAACTAATATTCAAATTACTTTCCCATGTAAAGTCTTTGGTCTGAACATTAACTGTATTTAAAGTAAATTCAAGACCATCATTTCTCAATTTACCAACGTTCTTAGTAGCAGATGTAAATCCAGTTGATGAAGGAAGGATTGCATTTAACAGTAAGTTTTCTGTAGATTTTCTATACAAATCCATTTCAAGGATAACCCTGTCTTTCAAAATACCAATCTCGTAACCTAAATCCATGGTAGTAACCTTTTCCCATTCTAAGGCAGGGTTTCCAATTGAAGAAACAGAGTTTGAAGCAATCGGAGTAGCATTATTGAATGAATATCCATTAAGACTCTGTAACAAGCGAGCATAGGTATCAAAATCACCAACCCTATTATTTCCATTACTACCATAACTGGTTCTTATTTTGGAGGTGGAAACACCAGGCAATAATTTAGCAAAGAATCCTTCTTTATGCATATTCCAAGCTAAAGCTGCGCCAGGAAAATATCCCCAATGCTCTTTGAATTTAGAGGAACCATCTGCTCTATATGTACCTGTAACTATATACTTAGATTTGTAATTATAATCTAACCTTCCTGCATAGGAAGCCATTGTATTAACACTAGAAGAAGATAAAGGATTGAAGGGAATTCCTTCTTCCAAACCATCCATTCCTAAATTCTCATTAGGCAATAATCTTCCACCATATCCTTTAATATTCGATTTGGTACTATTTATTGCGAATAAACCCAATCCAGTAATGGTATGATCTTTCTTAAATGTTTTCTTATAATTCAAGGTAGTTTCATTAGAGAAACTATTTGAGAATACATTTCTTATGGAACCATTCACACCGTTTAAGTTATTCGGACTTGGTCCTCCTTGTGCAGTTTTTGAATTATAAAATCGCTCTTCAGTTAATTTATTTTGACGAATACCTGCAGTTGATTTAATATCGAAATTTTTATTGATTTGATAGCTAACATACCCATTACCCTCAACTAAATTAGTGATGTTATTTGAATACTGATTTGCAAGGTCAATAAAAGGATTTACCCTGAAATCAGAAGCATTCAATGCTTCATCATCCACTGCGTCAGCAAGAAGATCATCAGTTGGATTTGGAGAGATTGGACGATATAACCATGCTCTTGCTAATGCAAATGCAGTTGGGTTACCCTGAGTTATTGCTCCAGTATTAACAATTTGCCCCCATTGCTTAATACCACTATAATTGGCAGTAATTCCAGCTTTTAATTTATTGCTAATGGTTTGATCAAGTGTTACTCTTCCTGAATAACGATTTAAACCAGTATTTATAATTGAACCAATCTGATCAAACAAGGAACCTGAAATAGAATATTTAGTTTGGTCAGTACCACCTCTCAAAGCTAGGTTGTAATTTTGCATTACTCCTTGTCTTAACACATAATCCTGGAAATTAATACCTTCTACACCTTTGTAATTATCAAGAGTTTTTCCATTAGCAAAAAATGCGGTGGTTGTCGCAGAGTTTGGATTAAGTTCTTGTTGATATTTAATAAACTCATAAGGACTCATTAACTCCATTGGCTTGGGTATATCTTGCATACCATATGAGCTAGCGAAATTAATTACTGGTTTTCCAATAGTTCCACGCTTAGTTTGAATAAGAATTACACCGTTTGCCGCTCTAGATCCATAAATAGCAGTAGAGGAAGCATCCTTCAATATAGTCATCGACTCAATCTCTTCAGGATTGATACTTGCAGGGTCTGGATTTTCAACAGGAAAACCATCTATTACATATAAAGGAGATGTACTTTGAGTTAAAGAACCCGCTCCTCTAATAACAATGTTTATTCCACCACCCGGCTGACCATCAGATGCATTAACCTTAACCCCTGCAACACGTCCAGCAAGAGCTTCAGCAAATGTTCCAACGGGAGCTTTCATCATATCCTTCATCGGAACCACACCCACTGATCCAGTAAGATCTGGCTTTTTTACAGTTCCATAACCAATCACAATTACTTCACTTAGTGAAGCATTTGACTCCTTAAGTGTTATGTTCACCACTGTCTGGTTACCCACAACAATTTCTTGAGTTTCAGTACCAAGAAAAGCAAAAACAAGGGTTTCATTACTGGCAGCTTGAATACTGTACTTTCCATTTGCCAATGTTGTTGTTCCTCTATTGGTACCTTTTACTCTAACTGTAACGCCTGGAAGTGGCTGGCCAGCTTCAAGTACCGTTCCGGTTATACTTTTTAATTGCTGCGATAAAGCCTGATCTGAAAAACTCAGCAAAAGCATTATGAGCATTGCAATCCCTACTCCGGAGGGAAATGTCCATGGTTTTTTAAATTTCATCATGTAATTGTTTAGCATAGTTTGTAATTAATAGTGGGTTAAAAGTAAAAATGAAATACGGGTGCGTACCCGTATTGTTATAAAATTGATTGATTCAGAAATAGTGTTAATCATAAAATTAAATTAATGTTTAAAAAAACGATTCTATTCATAAATTAAATAAAAAATTAAAGCATTATGATAAAAGTTCTACGATTTATAAATATATAAAAAACAAAAAACCATTAACGTTTACGTACACTAATATATATAAATTTATAAAAAAATCAATTTGAAATTATTTTTCAAATAAAACTCAGTACTAATTTACTCAAATGGATTAGGTATTTTTATCAAGTCAGTTCGCGTAATTTCATTTTCTGTGACTCGCGCCAACGCATAAACCTCTCCCCCATTTCCAATCGCAATTGAATTTACATATAATGGACGATCACCAGTATTATAAAATACTGGACCATGATCTTTATAAAATTTAGAGGGAATATGATAAGTTATTAAATGCAGGTTTTCTAAACCTTTAGCGGCTCCTTTTGCTATATGTTCCTCACCTGCAATACGCTTCCCATTTTCATAAATTGGTCCGCCTGTCAAATAATAAATTGTTTCATTATCCGGACCTAATTGAAAGCCTAGATAACCATAGCTGAATTGGTCAAACATCCCGCTGGCAGATGATGGCTCAGAAGTAATCCTTCTAACAAGTTCTATATTTTTATTTTGAGGATGAAAACGAAATAAATACCCAGAATTACCATGTACACCATAGGCAATATTTTCAGGTCCATACCAAAATATTTTCCTCCAGTTATATCCCATACTTCCCGGACGAGTAGGATCATATTTACCAAAATAATCCAGTCTTAAATTGACCTCATCTAATTTTACAATTTTAGCTACATCAGGGCTGTATGAAAAAATGTCTCCTTCTGAAGTAGAAAAATAAACTGTACCGTTATTGGGATCTACAAGTAAAGAACGACAAAGAGACCTAAAATCGGCACCAGGTTCCCCATCCTCGCCATTTTCAGAAATCTGACCTAAATTTTTTAGAACTTTCGAATTCACATCATAATGCACGAAGTTGCCTTTTGGCCATGTAATTCCATAAACTTGTCCTCGAACACAGTCCATCGTCATGGTAACCATACCTTCTCCATTTGGAAGAATAGCAAGGTTGTCGAATTCTTTAGTCTTTAGATCATAAGAAAGAATATGACCTCCTGGGTATAAATTAAAATTAGCAGGAGGATTAACAGGTAACCTATCCATGCCTTTTATTAATTCATAATATCCTATATGAGTTGAGAAGTACAATTTGCCATGACTTTCATAAAAACGTGTATGACTCTTTCCCTGAGGAATGAACATTTTACCTTTCTCCCCACATACCTCATTGAGGTCTGCTATAAACTCTGTCTGATCACTATTTGGGTCATAAACATACATCTTACCAGCAAACTCAATTTTATCTGAAGATAAGATATAATAAATTTTACCATCGCTTGCCGCCGATAAAGCATTATACGTATCATGCGCCTGAATAAAGCCGGAATTATATGTTTTAGCTATTAAATTACTCATCCTAAATGAAGAATCAGATTTTAATAAACCAGCTTCTATTTCATCAATGTTATTCATGTATTTTTTATTCTTAAATCCAATTAGAAAAACTAATTTTTTATGATTTTTTTTCTAAGGATTTCTTAATAGACTCGGCATTCGTGTAAATTTTATTGATTGCTGAAGCAATTGAATCCATGTCTTCTTTACTGCCAAGAAGAAGATTCTGTGTAAACCATACCGCCTCTGTACAAAGTTTGTCATTTTCAGGACATTGATTATTTTCCATGTATTTTTTATAATCAAGCATGTTTTTATGGTACATCCTTTTAAAATTTTTGGATTCAAATGCCTCTTTAATAAACTCCTGAGTATTTAAAGGATTGTAACCCCCAGAACAAGGAACACCTTCGGCTCTTAAGGCCTGAAGAAATGCAGCTCTAGTTAATCCCTTGAATGCTTCCTGTTTGTATCTGAATGAAAATAGATGAAATGAAACTCTTGTAGCGCAATCGTATAGTTTGTAGGGCACTATCCCAGGGATATTTTCAATTTTTGATTTTAAATATTTTGCATTTTCTTCACGAACAGTTGTTTGTGCATCTAATCTTTGAATCTGAGCAAGGCCGATTGCTGCCTGATATTCAGTTAAACGAACCTTGGTACCAATCCTGACACTTCCGGCATTAAATGTTCCAACAGCCGTTCCAAATGGCAATCCAAGGTTCTGAAATGAAACACAACGATCCATAAAGGCAATATCATTACTAATAATTGCACCACCTTCACCAATTGGAATATTTTTAGAGTTTTGAAAACTAAAACAACCGGCATCTCCGATGGTTCCAACCTTTTGATTGTTCACTTCAGTAAGCGGTGATTGACATGCATCTTCAATAACTACCAGATTATGTTTTTTTGCAATTGCCATAATTCTTGGCATATCAGCAGGCATTCCTAAAATATGGACAGGCAAAATTGCCTTAGTTCGAGGGGTAATCTTAGCTTCCATTTTTGCAGGATCTATCTGATATGTTTCAGGATCTATATCAACAAATACGGGCATCGCACCATTCATCAAAACTGCTTGTATGGTAGAAATAAATGTGTAAGGCGTGACAAGTACTTCATCACCCCCTTTTATATTCAATTGATTCAGTGCTACAATCAAGGCATTGGTTCCATTACTTACGGTAAGGCATCGTTTGGCACCATTAGTTTTAGCCCAAAGAGCTTCAAATTCATTCACAACCGAAGCTCTTGACCATATTCCACTTCTTAAAACCTCAAGCACTCTTTTCTCATCTGTTTCAGGAATCCAGATAGGCCATTTAATCCATTTTGCTGCATTTGCTGCTGTTGGACCTCCAAGTATTGCTGGCATAGACGAATGATTCAAATCTCCGGCTATCAAAGATGGAGAAATGCCTAAAGTCAAAGCTGTTCCAAGTCCAGCAACTGATGTTTGTTTTAAAAATTGACGTCTCGATGGATCACTTTTTTTGTTTTTCATGACTCTATATTTTCAATTTATACTGTTCAGAAATGGAATGTTCTGTATGCTATGATTAACGTTTACGTACCCGAAAATAAAAAATATATTCAATTAAACAATAGCGTTTTAAACAAAAAAAGTTTGAAGTGGATTTTAATAATGATTTCTATGTCGAAATCGCAATCCGTATTTCACTAATTAAAATATAAAGAGAATTATATTATTAATATTATTTCTCAATAACCACACCAATCATATCAATACCCACTCCTGCTTTTAATGAGCCAACATCTTTAACCATAGCCTTTGAGGCTGCTGGCGGACGCTTAGCGTCATAATACTTAGGACGAATCTCATTCAATGCAGCACTATGAAGATCAGTGTTAACATAATAAGTGGCCTTTAAAAGATGTTTCAAATCACTTCCAGATTGCTTCATGATCAAATCAAGAAAATCAAAAATATCACTCAACTCTGACTTAATACCTCGCTCAGTATTTCCATACAAACCTGAAACATACACTTTACTCCCATAATTTACACGGGTTACCTTACTATAAACAGGAGAATGCACCATTCCCTTTGGTGTTATGAAATCTATCTGCTCATTCGATTTACTTAATGTTCGGTTTGATGATGCAATCAATTCAATTTCAATTAATGGATCCTTACTTAACCACTCTACATTGACGAGAGGAGGAATTGTACCTCCCTTAAAAAACTCTGCCATCACATTTTGAACAGTACTCAAATCTGATATTGGATTAATAAAAGACTTAATTTGAACAATGTCTCTTTTTTCAAGACCAAGAAAATGAAGTGTTTCTTCTAATTGCTTCAGCGTATTGAGCGTTGCTTCAGCTAAATTACCTTTTGCAGCCTGCCCTGATACATAAACAACCGGACCAGGCGGCAAGATTGATACTTGTGCAGATCCGGAATGTAGATATTTCACAAACTTTTCAGAGAAATTGGAAGAAACAGCAATAGCATCTATAGAAACAAGAGCATCCGGATGACTTAAATCGCCAGTTACATAACTAACGGCGGGCAGTTTATCAGAGTTGAATTGTCTGATGATCTCTGTTTGAACTTCAGGAATTAGCGAAGTATTTTTTAAGTATATGTTTAATTTGACTATTTGCTCAAGACCTGAATCAGCAATATCTAGGGCTTTAGAAAGATTGCCGAAAATTTGCTCAAGCTGTTTTTGAAGTTTTCCTTTGAAAACAAATTTACCTCGTTTATCTAAAGAAAAAATTTGAGAGGTATGAGCAAGCGGTACATTTTTTACGATTACTGCATCTGAGCTACCCTTTTGCCTGGAGGTTTGAGCATATTGAATATCAATACTCTGTGCCCTTGAAGCGAGGCTTCCAAAAATTATAAATATAAGTATTGATTTTTTCATTAATAAAATCATGCCCTAATAAACAACAGAAATGAAATATTAATTAAGCTCAATTATTTATAGGCGCCCAATATGCGCAATAACCATCAGGTCGTACTGGACCTTTGAACAACATACATCCGCCGCAAGGCTTATCTTTTGCTGCAGGCATGTAGAGGGTGCAATTACTGCAATGGCTATCTGGTATAGGTGTTTTAGTTACGTAGGCCAGCTTTTTTCGCTTTTCAATTTCTTCCGCACTAACCCCTGAAAGATTATCACATTCATTTTTCTGTGCAGGTTGAACTGCTTTCTTTGGAGGCTGCTGATTGGATGAATTAGATTTAGCAAGCTCTTTAGCTACAGAACTTAAAGAAGCATAACTAAGTACAAGGCCCGCTCCTGCAAGCATTGAACCTGCTTTCAAATACTTGTTCAGGAAGTTTCTTCTATTGTATTTAATATCTTTCATTTGACTCGTATTTAGTTGTTTTTTGTTTTAAAAACTACAATTATTAATCGAAATACCTTTTATTGCAGTTTTCTCAATAATTCAAATGAAGCTTTTATTTCAGATTCAGAATCCATGGTAATCTTTGCTGCTGTTTCTTTCCATGCTTCATTCTTATTTAAACCCAATTTAAGACCTTTTAATGCAGAAGCTTGCAAATTTGATCCGTTCATAGCCGGAAGAGACATGATATCTAAGAAAGCTAAAAACTGTGTTTTATTATGCCTGGCTCCTATAATATTCGAAAGATCTTGCAAGAAACTGAGTTTCCATGGTTCCACATTTTGAAAAAAAGAATTTTGCTGAACCAGTGCCTTTAAAATCTCTGGTGAAGAACCTGCTTCTGAACTTAATACAGCGCTTCTGAACCAATCATTTTGACCTTGTTTCTGAATAACTTCCGTAAATGCAGGGATTATTGCCTGACCTTTAAATTCTCCCAAACTTAAAGTGGCCTGAAGTGCAACTCTTTTTGAAGAATCATTGATCAAATTAAGAACCAAAGGAAGAGTTTCTGGATAACGTTCTGCCAGAATCAATGCATTTTCACGTACTCCTGGAGATGAATCTTGCAATCCTTTGCTAATATTGGATGAATTCAATGAGCTTAACCCCTCAAGCACATACAATAAACGTAATCTTGTTCCTGAATCAGTACTCGTATTAAATATTTTATTAACCATTGGAACAATTGACTTATCCTGACGCTCAAGAAGTAGACGTTGAGCTTGAGTTCGATACCATCCATTAGTATGGGATAAATAATCAAGTAGTTTTATACTCGATGCATCCTTCAGATTAACCGATACATTTTTATAAGTGCTGTTATTAGGCAAAACACGATATATTCTACCCATATCACTTCCGGCCATGAAATCCATATCAGCTTTCAGATCATCAGGAATAGAAACAGGAGTTTCAATATGCTGTCTGTAATAATCAAGAATATATAAATAACCATCTGGACCAACAGAAAACGTCACTGGACGGAACCAGGGATCTGTAGAGTAAATAAATTCTCTATCCTTTTCATTTCCAGAACGTTTTGCAACAAGAACCGGGCTAGTTTCACTCGGACTAAGAATATCTCTGTGAACCACGTTTCCAGATACATCTGCAGTAAAAACATTACCATAGAATTCTTTAGGCATTGCATCACCATTATAAATAGTACTACCTGTAGCTCCGCTAAAGCGATCTTCTGCATATTCAGTTCTATTCAGATTCGATTCTTTATACGCTTTATTTCTACGGGCGCTTCTTTCAGCACGCCAATATGGAGGTGCAGTTTCCTGAAACATGATTTCCTCATGATCTGTAACAGTAACATTAAATTTCGATGTTGGAAGAAATGCATGTCTATGGGTATATCTCCATGGAATTACAGCCTGTTGGAGGTGTATTGAATTCTGTGCAAAAAACCGATGCCCATAGTCATCAATAGTTTGTCCGAATTGTCCAGGACCGGTTTCCAGCTCAAATACATTCCGGTCCATTCTGAAACGGAAATCAGCACCTCTCACTTCTAATGCTTCAGCACCTGGAGTTTTACTAAGCGTTACTTTTCCACTTTGACCATTATTATTCGCATAAATCCAATTATCAACACCTAATTTTAAACTGGTTACCTGAGCCTCAGAGTTATTTTGAAAAAATCCAGAAAATAAAATTTCTGATGAATCTGACTTACCATCACCATTGGTATCTTTAAGATAGATTATATTCGGTGCGGCTGTAACGATAAGTCCGCCTTTCCATGGCAGCATACTGGTAGCTTCAGTAACATTCTCTGCAAAAATTATTGATTTATCTATTTTTCCGTCCCCATCTGTATCCTTTAGTATACGAATACGTCCATGACCTTTACCTGGTTCAACTTCATATGGATAATCGGGCATTTCAATCACGTAAGCATTCCCCATTTCATCAAATTCAAGGGCAACGGGATCAAAAACATGAGGTTCTGATGCAAATAATTGAACTGAAAAACCATTGATAATGTTTAACTTCTTTAAAGATTCTTCAGGGCTAAGTGGGCCAGAATAGCGTTGTGCAAAGCTATCAGCTACTAAGAGGATCAAGGTTAATAATAATAAGGCTTTTTTACCTTTGAGACAAGTTTTCATTCTTTTTTTATTTAAATAGCTACGGTAATAAAAAACATTTTTAATTGTAATGAATAAACCAAAAGGTTCATTTGTAAAACAACCAAATAATCAAAACAAATTAATCAATAAAAAATTGAATTTGTATCGCTTTTGTGTTTATATAAGTCAAATATACAGTTTGAAGACTCTAAACACATAAATACGGTTACGTACCCGAAATTATGACATAAAAACGTCAAAATAAAATTTATTTCAATCCTGAAATCAATGGGAACAATTATTATATTTTTTATTGAAATATTCAGAATTAATAGCTGTTGGCATAACTAACTATGGCTTCTGAATAAAAACAGTAAACTTTAATTGACCTGTGTATTCATCGTGTGGAAAGGTGAGAAATCTCAATTTACCATCTTTTTCAATAATAAAACCAGGATCATCATTCAATTCAAGCGTTTTTCCTAATGACTTGGTAATTTGATAATAACGTGTGCTACCATTGGGCAGATCTATTCGTATATAATTTACATTAGGAACTACCCTATCCAGTTCCAAAGTCCATTTATTTCCTTGATTATTAATTCCAAGTAAGTTACCTGAAAGCTCATTTCCTGATTGGTAGGTCCATCCTGATCCTGAAATAACTTCAATATCATTGCCTTTAATGGTAATTCGATCTTCAATCATTAACCCATTTAAAGCGTATTTAACTCGATATGTATGACCATCAGATTTAACTGACTCTATCCATGGTTTATCGTTAAATGGTTCATGAACAGTCACAAAAGATGATTTTCTACCAGTATGTCTTTGCATTAAACCCAGTCGCATAAAGTCATCAAGCTTATTATCATTTTCACCTGCAAGTCTTACTGATGGAGAACTGAAAGTAAATATTTCTGAGCCTTCGGGTGGAAAATTATGCGTTCTTAATCCTGATTTTTCATATCTCCATGTTGCCGTCCAAGGGTTGCTGGTTTTTCCACTTTTGATATTTTTCAAATAAGAATAAGCATGAATACGCTTACCTTCAATATCCGAGTCATACTGATTTTTAGGAATATCGGTTCCTCCCCAATCAGGAACAAGGGTTTTAACCTTTGTTTCAATTGAAATACTAGTTTCCATTTTCCCTTCTTCTTCACACATTCCATGTAGGAACCAGTCATGGGTATTCCCTCCTTCCACATCAAAACGATCAATCACGTAATCTCGTCCTTCGGCTGCATGAACCATAATAAGCCTCCTTCGGTATGTACCTGCCACAGCATATGCTGGAGAGGCATCCACGTCAATCACCTTCACATTCTCATTCTTATCATCGTAAAATTTAAGGTGCCCGGTAACAGGACTTTTAATTGATCCAGCATCCTGTGCTTTTTGATCTATTACCACTGTATTGTGAGAAGCAGTATGAAGTGTCCAACCCCTATATTTTGAATGCGTGTAACCAATATCTGAGAGCAATTCTTCTCCTTTTGCAAATAAAATTAGAGATGCATTATCATAGTGGGAATGACCATAATTACCACTCCAGTTTAAGTTGAGGAGGATTTGTTCAATCCCTTTACCATTTCCCAAAGCGGCATCTCCAAGTGAAGACCATAAATGGGAAACGGTATTGTCTGTATTTTTAGAATTAATAGTTCTCTTTGCCCATGTATCGTTAATTGGAATCTTTCGTCCGTTTGGGAAAATTGCTTCCTGAGAAACCTGCAAAGCTTTAGTATAAAATGGCATTTTATTAGTCAGATCCAAATTATCAAAACGATTTGTTGCGTATTCAGGAGGATCTGAATATCCATGAGCAGCAGAAGCCACACTTTTTAATCCCCCAATTGTTTGATCATGGTATGATGCCGTTCCTTCCTTCCACCATCCATCAGCAAAAAAACCAAGTTTCAAAAATTCACTAAATCGATTGACCCCATCATGAACCATTTCTGGTTTATTTAAAATCCTTCCAAGACGAACCATATCCCTGTACATTCCGGGCGACATATTAGTATATAATTCAGGATTTGCTGCCGTAAAATCATATCCTAAAATAAGCAGATCTTTTACGATTCTTTTATCCGTTTCAGTACCAATAATAGCATCCATTCGTTTCCAGTCATATTCATTTTTCAAAAATTCGTACACGTTTGCCATTTGTATTGGAATATCACCATAGGCCCACCAATTCCATTTAGCACCGCGATAAGGAACTAATCCTTCATAAGGCCATTTTTGATCTGCAGGAAAAAATTTTTTCGGTGCACTTGGATAATCATATCGTATTGCATAATCAGGAAATAATTGGGCAAATCGACCTGCAATAACTGCAGCACGGTCTCCATAAACATTGTCTTTTGTCAGAGAATAAATCTTGGCTAATCGTTCTCCGTTCTGTTGTATCCATTTCCATCGCTCAAACCAGCTATTTGCTTCATAAAAATATTGATTACCCTGTGCATTTTGATGATAACGATATACCTGTTTAACACCACTTGGAGCTATTATAACCTTTTCATGATTTTCAGGATATTGCTCATTTGGAAAAATCATGTTACAATAATTGCATTTCAATTTATTACCAAATTCAGGTTTCCAGCTTAACACATTCATCTCTTGCGCTCCCCCATTACAGTTCGGGCAACCAATAAAGTATATACCTGAAGCTGTTGGAACCAAATCTTTGACTTCTTCCAAAGACATGTGAATAAACGGTTCCACTTCGCGTTTTAATGCCGAGATATCCGGAACTGTTTTTTGCATTTGTTGAGCCTGGATACCCTGTATTATAAATAATACCATAGATGCGACTGCGAATAAAATTCTTTTATGGGTCATAAATAATTTATAAAATAAATAATAAAAAACGTGTACGTACCCGAAGTTATATAAATTTATGTCAAACCTAAAATAATAAACATAGATTTAAATAAAAGCTAAAAGCCTTATTTAGCTTCATTTCATAGCAGGACCTCAGACAACCCGAGTATCGGGTGATAACCGATAACCACAGTATTGAGTATTGAGTATTGAGTATTGAGTATTGAGATAGATTCTGCTTCACCTCCTACCACAGATAACAGATAACTGATAACAGATAACCGATAACCAAAGTATTGAGTATTGAGTATTGAGTATTGAGATAGATTCTGCTTCACCTCATACCACAGATAACTGATAACTGATAACTGATAACCGATAACCGATAAACAAAGTATTGAGTATTGAGTATTGAGTATTGAGATAGATTCTGCTTCACCTCATACCTCCTTCCACAGATAACCGATAACTGATAACCGATAACCGATAACCAAAGTATTGAGTATTGAGTATTGAGATAGATTCTGCTTCACCTCCTACCACAGATAACAGATAAC
>CANKAT010000052.1 GCA_947479815.1 Sphingobacteriaceae bacterium | reverse complement strand
GGTAATAAGTTTTAAGTAATAAGTTTTGAGTAATAAGTTTTGAGTAATAAGTTATAGGTTAGCTTTATTTCATAATAGCTCTTCATACCTCAGACTTCAGACTTCATACCTCAGACAACACACAACAGATAACAGACAACTGATAACAGACAACTGATAACAGACAACTGATAACAGACAACTGATAACAGACAACAGACAACTGATAACAGACAACCCGATAGCTATCGGGTGACAACACACAACAGATACTAAATATCAAAAACTATGGCATACTCAGAAAAAGTAATCGATCATTACACTCACCCACGCAATGTTGGAACTCTTGATAAAAGCAGTACTAAGGTTGGAACCGGCTTAGTTGGTGCTCCAGAATGTGGTGACGTAATGCGCCTTCAGATAGAAGTTGATGAAAATCATATGATCACTGATGCAAAATTCAAAACATTTGGATGCGGGTCAGCAATTGCATCTTCTTCTCTTGCAACCGAATGGTTAAAAGGTAAATCTATCGATGATGCAATGAAGATTGACAACATGGATATTGTAGAAGAACTTGCTCTTCCACCGGTTAAAATACATTGTTCAGTTTTAGCTGAAGATGCGATCAAGGCAGCAATCAATGACTACCGTGTAAAAAATGGTTTGGAAGCCTTAGAATCAGCTAAATCTCACCACTAAGAATCATCATGGCTGAAAACAGCTTTGAATCTTAAGTAAAACTAAAAATGGTTACAGTTACAGATAAAGCAAAAAATAAGGTTGAACAATTAATGTCTGAAAACGAACTCGATAAGAGTTATTTTCTGCGTGTTTCTGTTCAGGGTGGTGGTTGTTCTGGCTTATCTTACAAAATGGATTTCGATAATGAAGAGAAACCCGGAGATCAATTTTTTGAAGATCAGGGTATTCGACTTGCACTTGATATGAAGTCTTTTCTCTACCTCGCTGGTACAGAACTTGACTTTTCAGATGGTTTAAATGGTAAAGGTTTCAATTTCATCAATCCAAATGCATCCCGAACTTGCGGATGTGGTGAAAGTTTCTCTGTATAAATTATTGATAATCAATCTCTAAGGTTATTTTATAGAAAAAAAATAAATGCAAAAGGCTCATTAATGAGCCTTTTGCATTTATACAGGTAATCTGTTATACTTGTTCATTATAAATTTTCATATTCTCTCACAATGAATCAAATTACAAATTCTACTACAGTCCCCAATTTACTGAGGAATGTAGTCGGGTACGTTCACGATGAAAATACAACCTTTTTACTACATAAAGTAAAGGAAAACTGGGTAGAGATCAGTTATAAGCATGTATTAGACAAGGCAGATGCTATTTCAAGTTATTTTCTTGAGATGGGAATTTCTAAGGGCGACCGTCTG
This sequence comes from Sphingobacteriaceae bacterium, assembly GCA_947479815.1. Classification (GTDB taxonomy): domain Bacteria; phylum Bacteroidota; class Bacteroidia; order Sphingobacteriales; family Sphingobacteriaceae; genus Daejeonella. Next base: position 20,882 of record CANKAT010000052.1, on the reverse strand, counting down.
GCGCTGATTATGGAAAATTCAGTCGATTGGATTTATTATGATCAAGGCCTTCAACAAATTGGTGGAGTGAATGTTTCTATCTATCCTACCCTTTCAGAAACTGAAATAGAATATATCCTGAACGATTCAGGAGCCAAGACATTACTTGCAGGAAGTCCATTCTTATTCAAAAAAATATTAAAAATTGCTAATAATTGTCCCAATCTTCAGAGAATTATCCCTGTATTTGATGATTACCAAAAATATCTTTCTGACTCAGAACTAAACGCAGGAGTGATTAGTTTGAAAAACTTAATCGAGGAAGGCGAAAAAACTTTAGACCACTATCAAAAGAAGATAGACAGTGCAAGAGAGTCCATCCTCCCAAGTGATTTAACATCCCTTATTTATACCTCTGGAACGACCGGAACACCAAAAGGAGTGATGTTAACCCATTCTAATTTTGTACAAAATGTTAAAGTTTGTCTGGAACAAATACCGGTCATCAATAAAGATGATCTTTTCCTTTCCTTTCTTCCTTTATCTCATGTATTTGAGCGCACGGCAACCTATCATGTATGTTGCGCGGTAGGCAGTAAAATAGCTTTTGCACAAAGCCTTGAGCTACTAGCAAAAAACATGGCAGAAGTTAAACCTACTATTATGAGTTGCGTTCCTCGTTTACTTGAGCGAATTCACGATAAAGCGATGAAAAATGGCACATCGGCTGGCGGAATTAAAACAAAGATTTTTTTATCGGCCATTGAAACAGGGCAAGAGTTCAGGGAAGTACATGAAGCTGGAAGAAAGCCAAGTTTAGTATTAGGTATCAAGAAGTCTATCGCAGAAAAGCTAGTTTTCAGTAAGATTAAGGAAAAAACTGGTGGTCGTTTAAAGTTTATGCTTTCTGGTGGTGCTGCATTGCCTAAAAATGTGGGAGAGTTTTTCGGAAATCTTGGAATTAAAGTTTTGGAAGGATTCGGACTGACAGAAACTTCTCCGGTTATGGCTGTAACTGAATATCATCGCCAAGTTTACGGGACTGTTGGCCGCATTATCCCAGGTATTGAAGTTGCAATTCAGGATGTAGAAAGCAAAAAAATCATCACTATTCAGACAAATCAAAGCTTTAATGAGAATTTTGAATGTGCTGAGGGCGAAATAATTGTAAGAGGACATTGCGTGATGAAAGGATATTGGAATAAGCCACTTGAAACTGCTGAGGTAATTGATAATGATGGATGGTTCCATACTGGTGATATTGGTCGATATTATAAAGGAAACCTTCGAATCACTGACAGGATTAAGAATATGCTGGTGAATGCTTACGGAAAAAATATTTATCCGACACCTGTTGAGAACACCTACCTGAAAAGTCCTAAAATTGAGCAAATATTCCTGATTGGTGACAAGCGCGAATATGTAACTGCCATTGTTATCCCTTCAAAAGAAGTTCTTCAAGAAACTTTCAACTTAAAAGAAGAGTACTTCCAAGAGCAGGATTCATTCATCAGGGATCAAAATATAGTTGATTGGCTGAATACTGATATTCGCAAATATTCTGCTGAGCTGGCTAAGTTTGAACGATTAAAGTCATTTTTGGTAAAAAGAAATCCTTTCAGTATTGAAGAGGGTGAAATCACCCCTTCCTTGAAAGCTAAAAGAAAGGTGATTGAGAGCAAATATTCTGAGGATATTAATGATCTGTATTTGCAAGAGACTGAAGCAGATTAGAAGGGTGAAAGGGGAAAGCTGAAAGGTGAAAGCTAAAAGCTGAAAGGTGAAAGCTAAAAGGTCAAAGGTGAAAGCTAAAAGGTCAAAAGTGAAAGAATAAGGAATGAAATCATTCCATATTCATATGAAATTGAAGTTCTTTGATCTTTCTTTTCTGATGGCTAAGCTTTCTTAACATTATTACGTCGAAAACGCTATTTTTGCAGAAATTTTAAATAAATGAGCATCGGATTATCTGAATTAGAGATTATGCGCCGTGAGGCCTTAGGTGAATTACGTAAACTGGGAATTGACCCTTATCCACCTGAAGCCTTCGAAGTAAATGTTAATGCACAGGACATATTAAACAATTACGAGCGGGATAAAACCTCGTATAAGAATGTCCATTTTGCAGGCAGGATCATGAGCCGTCGAATTATGGGAAGTGCTTCATTTGCAGAACTTCAAGACTCTACCGGCAGAATTCAAGCCTATATTAATCGCGACGAGATTTGTCCGGGCGAAGACAAAACTCTTTACAATACTGTATTTAAGAAACTTTTAGATATCGGCGACTTTGTTGGTGTCAGCGGATATGTTTTCACTACTAAAACCGGAGAGATTTCAATTCATGTAAGTGAAATGAAGATCCTTTCTAAGTCATTAAAACCACTCCCAGTGGTAAAACGTGATGATGAAGGCAATATTTACGATGGATTTACAGATCCGGAAATGCGCTACAGACAACGATATGTAGATCTGACAGTTAATCCGGAATTCAAACAAATATTCATCAAAAGATCAAAGGTGATCAATACCATGCGATCCTATTTTGAAGATCAGGGATGGATGGAAGTTGAAACTCCTATTCTTCAGCCCATACATGGTGGGGCGGCAGCAAGACCATTCAATACGCATCATAATGCTTTGGATATGCCGCTTTATTTGCGGATTGCTAATGAATTATACCTTAAACGCCTGATTGTTGCGGGCTTTGACGGAGTATTTGAGTTTGGAAAAATGTTCAGAAATGAAGGTATGGATCGTACCCATAATCCTGAATTCACATCCATGGAGATTTATGTAGCCTATAAAGATTATATCTGGATGATGGCGATGGTTGAAGAATGCCTAGAAAAGGTAGCACTTGCCATTCATGGTCAATCAAGTGTGAAAGCGGGTGAACACATGATCGAATTTGCTGGACCGTATGAAAAACTATCCATGTATGATTCCATTAAAAAGTATACTGGCATTGATGTGTCAGCAATGGATGAAGAATCTTTGCGTAAAACCTGCAAAGAACTGAATATAGAAATAGACCCTACCATGGGAAGAGGCAAGCTTATAGATGAAATATTCAGTGAAAAAGTGGAAGAATTTCTTATTCAGCCAACCTACATAACTGACTATCCAATTGAAATGACCCCTCTTGCTAAAAAGCACCGCAGTGAAGAAGGTCTTGTAGAGCGTTTTGAACTATTTGTAATGGGTAAGGAAATAGCTAATGCCTATACAGAACTCAATGATCCTATTGACCAGCGTGAACGCCTGGAGGAGCAGCTACTACTTGCTGGACGAGGTGATGAAGAAGCAATGGCTATGGATGAAGATTTTCTGAGAGCTTTAGAATATGGGATGCCACCAACATCAGGACTGGGAATTGGAATCGATCGTTTAGTGATGCTAATGACTGATCAAAGCACTATTCAGGAAGTATTGTTCTTCCCTCAAATGAGACCGGAAAAGAAGAGCATGCAGTTTAGCTCAGAAGATTTTATTGCTTTAGGGATTCCGGCAGAATGGGTTCCTGTATTGAACAAAATGGGATTCAAAACTGTGGAAGAGCTAAAAGCAGGAAACCCAAACAAAGTTTTTAATGACCTTGGCGGAATGCGTAAAAAAATGAAGCTAGAAATTGCAATGCCTTCTAAAGAAGCAGTTCTGGAATGGTTTAGTTAACAAAAGCATAATATATTGATAAAGGCCGCTATACTTTAAAGTATGCGGCTTTTTTTATTTTTGAATTTATAAAAAAACAAAATGAAAAATTCAAGTATTGAAATTTCTGATCAGGAATATCTGATCAAACTGAATAAAGAAGATTTTGACCTTACCTTTATTAAGAATCTATTGAAAAGGATAAAAGAGGAACACTATTTTTCTGCGATAAATGGTTCTTATGAAATTGAGGGGCTTAAATTTTGTCAATTGAGTTATGAATCCTCAAGCCGTTTCGATAATCTTAGAGATAAGTAATATCCTAAAATTGACGGTAATTGCGCTGCTGAACTGTTCGGTCCATCTGCCCCATCTGCTCCTTCATCATTTTTATCTGATCAGCCAATAATTTATTTTTATCGGCTTTTTTTGCCTCCTGCAAATATAAGGTAGCTTCTCTCTTATTTCTTTTTGCCATGGCGATCCCTGCTAGACTTAATTTAGCAAGTGCTATATTATGGTCCATGGTCATCCCTAAACTAATGGCTCTTTTAAAATACTTCTCAGACTGCAAAGGAGCCTTTCTTGATTCAATCAAACCAATCAATAGATTATAATAACCATGCTGTCCGCTAAATAACTGAGTTTCGTGATTTTTAATTCGGTTCAACCAAACTCCTGCCTGATCCATATTATCTTTCCGCAGATAATATTGTGCAATGAGCATATATTCGTTATAAAAGAAGGTTACAGTGATAAGAATGGCTATAAAAACAGAAAGTATTCCCCATCCCAAAAATCCGAAAATCATTAAAGTTATTGCTGCACCCAACACTATAGCTGCAAGTATCAATCTGATGTAATTAGGCATTATCTTTTATCTTTTAAATTTGTTTCAAATATCCGTTTATTTGAGCGTTTAACCAATATCAATCTCAGAAAATATGTCTATTCAATTTGAAAATAGCTGGCAGGAAATCCTGAAAGAAGAATTAGACAAAAATTACATGATAAATTTACACTCTTTTCTTCAAATCCGCGGAAAAGAAGGATATACCATATTTCCACCAAACAATTTAATATTCAACGCTTTTAAACATACACCCTTTGATCAGGTTAAGGTGGCAATAATTGGTCAAGATCCTTACCATGGTAAAAACCAAGCGCATGGTTTAGCATTTTCAGTTCAGAAAGGTGTTAAACTACCACCATCACTAAAAAATATATTTAAAGAATTACAATCAGAATACCCAAATTTCAAGTATCCCAATCATGGCGATCTTAGTCAATGGGCTGATCAGGGAGTTTTGCTCTTGAATTCTACACTCACCGTTGAATCTTCTGATCCGGGATCTCACCAAAATCGTGGTTGGGAAATATTCACAGATAAGGTTATTCAATTATTATCAGAAAAGCGATCTGGGATAATTTTTCTGCTTTGGGGTAAATATGCACAAGCTAAAGCCGGACTGATTGACCATAATAAACATCTGATATTGACGGCGGCACATCCTTCACCTTTTTCAGCATATCATGGATTCTTTGGCTGCAATCACTTTATTTTAACTAATGAATACCTGGAGAAGAATGGGGAGAAGGGGATTGATTGGTGTAAATTAACTAATTAGTACTCCAAAGGCACCGCCGGCTCCTTCTTATTTGTAGACATGATCATCATGGTTTGGAAGGTTTTAACAACCGAGATTTTACTGATCTTATCCATGATCAAACGTTCATAAGATTTAATATCTTTCACATAAGCTTTTAAAAGAAAATCACATTGCCCAGTAACATGATGGCACTCAGTAATTTCTTTTATTAATTCAATTTCTTCCAAAAATACCTGTATCGTATTATTCTTATGAAAATCAAGCTGAATCTGAATGAAAGTTTTTATTCCTAAACCAAGTAATTCTTCATCAACAAGAGCATGATAACTCTTAATATAGTGGGCTTGTTCAAGTTTCCTGACTCGCTCAAGGGTAGGCGCCGGAGACAGCCCTACTTCATGTGACAGTTGAAGATTGGTAATCCTTCCATTCTCCTGTAGAATCTTTAAAATTCTAAAATCGATTTTATCCAGTTCTATAGCCATACGTTATCAAAAATAAAAGTTTTAAAAGGAATAGCCAAATTTTATTTTAAAATATCGAGATAAAATTGGCAGATATTTTTTTTACTTATTTTTTAGATTAATCTAAAAAATAAATTAGATTTGTTTAATCATGTCAAATATCCATTCCTTTACAGAAGAAAATTACCTGAAAGCTATTTACCATTTAAGCACTGGGAACAATTCTGTTGTAAGCACAAACCAAATTGCTGAAATAACTAATACTAAAGCAGCCTCGGTTACTGATATGTTAAAGAAGCTTGCCGAAAAAAAGCTGATCAATTATATTAAATACCAAGGAGTTACTTTAACTGAAGCTGGGAAAAATGCGGCTGTTAACATAGTCAGGAAACACCGTTTATGGGAGGTTTTTTTGGTCGAAAAATTAGGTTTTAAATGGGATGAGGTACATGATATTGCCGAAGAGCTTGAACATATTAATTCGGAATCGCTCATCAACCGACTTGATGATTTTCTGGGAAATCCAGCAGCAGATCCTCATGGAGACCCTATCCCTGACCGTTCAGGAACCATACATCAAAAAAAAACTGGTAAGAATCTCTGACTTACACCAAGATCAAAACGGAATGATTTCAGGGGTTAGCGAGCATTCCTCAGTTTTCCTCAAATTACTTGAAAAAATTGGGCTAACTCTCGGCACCAAAATTAGGGTCGCTGAGCGTATTGAATTTGATGGATCCATTATGCTTATAGTAAATGATCATGCAGAGAGAACAATCAGCCGTGAGGTTGCAAAAAATATCTTAGTAATGCTATGAATACCAACAATGACGACTCATTAAGTGAGGTACATAGTTCTATCAATACAGGTGGAAAAACCGGATGGAGAAAGCTTTTTGCATTTATAGGGCCGGCATATCTTGTAAGCGTTGGCTATATGGATCCGGGAAACTGGGCAACTGATATAGCAGGCGGTAGTCAGTTTGGATATACATTAATCTGGGTATTACTCATGTCAAATCTGATGGCTTTATTACTTCAGTCTTTGAGTGCCCGACTGGGAATAGTCCAAGGACTAGATCTGGCGCAAGCATCTCGAAATACCTATCCAGCGTACATCAATTATCCTTTATATTTTCTTGCACAAATTGCCATCGTTGCCTGCGACCTTGCAGAGATTATTGGAATGGCAATCGGGCTAAACCTATTATTTGGCTTACCACTCATCTGGGGAATTTCTATCACCATTCTCGATACATTCCTCCTGCTTTTTTTGATGAACAAGGGAATGAGAATGATGGAAGTATTTATTGTTTCTATGGTGTTTATTGTTGGGATCTCCTTTATAACAGAAATTCTCATTGTAAAACCATTATTGGGAGAGGTGATCTCAGGATTCAAACCATCAATTTTAACGGGAAATGCACTTTATATTGCTATAGGAATCATTGGTGCTACCGTTATGCCACATAATTTATATCTGCATTCCTCATTAGTTCAAACAAGGAAGATCGAGCGAACTCCAAAAGGAATCAGGGAATCATTAAAGTATAATTTTATTGATACTACTATTGCGTTGAATCTGGCATTCTTTGTAAATGCTGCCATACTCATACTTGCTGCCACTGCATTCTATAAAAACGGTCTATTTGAGGTAGCAGAAATTCAAGATGCCTACAAATTACTTGATCATATATTTGGATCAGTAGCACCAACCCTATTTGCCATTGCATTAATTGCATCGGGGCAAAGCTCTACAATAACGGGAACTTTAGCAGGCCAGATTGTGATGGAAGGACATTTAAAGCTAAGGATACAGCCCTGGATCAGACGCCTTTTAACCAGAATGATGGCAATAATTCCTGCATTTTATACTATTCTGCATTTTGGCGAAGATGCACTTGGTGGCTTATTAGTTTTGAGCCAGGTTGTATTGAGTTTACAGTTAGGCTTTGCGGTAATACCCCTGATCCACTTCAACTCTGACAAATCAAAAATGAAGGAATATGCCATAAAGAATTGGGTCAAAATTCTTGCCTGGTTAACAGCATTGATCATAGTTAGTTTAAATGTTCAGCTCGTTATTGAAGAGATCGGAGCTTGGATAAAAGATACGACCATCAATGTTTGGTGGATCTATCTACTGGTTATCCCTGTTATAGTCATGATTTTTGCATTGCTTATTTATGTATTCATCATGCCATTTTTCAAGAAATCTGAACTGCATTCATCCAATGTACCTCATGGTGAAGCATTAGAGATCGGAGAAATTCAACCCATACAATACCATAAAGTGGGCATTTCGGTTGATTTCTCTAAAAACGACCGGAATACTTTACGACATGCACTTATTCAGGGCGGTAAAGATGCTGAGTATCATTTAATACACATTGTTGAAACAGCGGGTGCCAGATTCCACGGCGAAAAAGTTTTGGATCATGAAACACAGAGTGACACTGATAACCTTCAGAAATATAAATTAAATCTAGAAGAACTTGGATATAAGATCACTATTGCAATTGGATATGGAACAGCTGCCAAAGCGATTTCAGCAATTGTTAAAGAAAGAGAACTTGATCTGCTGGTCATGGGTGCACATGGACATTCGGGTATCAGTGATCTAATCTTTGGGACAACTGTTGAAAAGGTTCGTCATAATGTGCAAATTCCTGTGCTCATCACTAAATAAATCATCTTATTTATAATTTTTTAGAAACAAAAGCTATTTAGGTTTGAGCTAAACATCATTTAAGAAATTGATATTCTTCATTTCATCCATCATAGTTGTGGTGAGAATGAAATTTATTTCCTGATCATTCCCAGATCAATAAGCAGCTCATTAATTCAAGTATTAGACCCAAAAGGCCTGTATTTAAACACTTTACCTTTAAATACGATATCACTTCTATTCAGTAGTACTATAGCCTGAATCAATGATTACATGCTCAAATAGTATTCATGCATTCTATCAGAAAAAAAAGATTGAAAAGCGCATAGATTAATCTAAAAATAGGATAATTCCGGTTATGGATTTTCTTTCGGATATTTGCAGAGATATGGCGAGTGGAATTAGTATAAAGAACAAGAGAGCTTATTTTGAGTATCATATACTCGATACGTATACAGCCGGAATTAAACTTCTTGGAACTGAAATCAAATCAATACGTGAAGGAAAAGCCGATATAAATGATGCCTTCTGCACTTTTATTGACGGACAGTTATACGTACGAAATATGCAGATCGCAGAATATTCTCATGGTTCATTCTATAATCATGAAGCAAAGCGTGATCGAATCCTGCTTTTGAATAAAAAGGAATTAGCCAAACTAAGGGTCAATAGTGAAGAAAAGGGTTTTACCATTATCCCATTAAAGATATTTACTTCAGAAAGAGGATTTGCGAAACTGGAAATCGGGCTTGCACAGGGTAAGAAAATTTATGACAAACGTGAAACGCTCAAAGACCGGGATGCGAAATTGGAAATGAGCAGGGCGATGAAGAGGTAGGGATTGTCTGTTGTCTGTTGTCTGGCTAACGTACCCAATCTGATAACTGTTAACTGATAACAGATAACAGATAAACTACCACGCCTTCTCTCCCACCAGCGGTACAAAACGAAAGGTATCAAGTACAAAGCGTTCAAAATCATTTTCAGCTACTCTTAAAACAGTGATCATCTTTTGTGACTCTTCGTCGCCAACGGGAATCACCAGGATACCTCCTATTTTAAGTTGTTTCAATAAAATTTCGGGAACCAGAGGTGCACCGGCTGTTACAATGATCTTATCATAAGGAGCATGTTTAGCTATTCCCTTGGAACCATCTCCAAAAAAGAATTCGGCCTGATATCCCATATGAGGCAATACCTGTTTGGTTCGGTTATATAGGTTTTCCTGTCTTTCAATTGTATAAACCTGAGCACCAAGTTCAACAAGAATACAAGTCTGATAACCGGAGCCCGTTCCAATTTCTAGTACCTTATCTCCTGTTTTGATGTGTAAAAGTTCTGTTTGATAGGCAACAGTATAGGGCTGAGAAATAGTTTGACCATCCCCAATAGGAAATGCGATATCTTTATAGGCTTGTTTCCAGAAAGTTTCGTCAAAAAAATAATGACGGGGTACTTTTCCAATGGCTTTTAAAACATTTTCATCAGCAATACCCCGCTCACGTAGCAATTCAACCAACTTTTTTCGTGCGCCCTTTTCCCGATAACTATCAACTAATTTATGTGCCATTCCATTTCAAAAATAGTCTTATGCAGGCATTATCAGAAAATAATATGAATATAAAATCAGAGAGAATATTTTCAATAGGGATCTACATCAATATGCATATAAACACCCTTATTTGCTGGAAGGCTATCAAAATTCACGAGGATCTGTTGCAGAGCTTCCTTAATCTTTTGAACAGATACTCCTTCCCGCTCAACTTTAAGTAGTATGGTCTGGATATAATAATTTCTAATTCTGCTGATCATTGGAGCTTCAGGACCAAGTACTCTATCGCCAAACTGAGATCTCAGAATCTTAGCTAAGGAAGAAGAAATCAAGAGCAGCTTAGGAAGATCCTTATGTTTAACATTGATTTGAATGAGGCGATAAAGTGGCGGATAATGAAAATTCCTGCGCTCTACTATTTCAGTATCGAACATTCCTTCGTAATCATTCTTTACCACCTGGCTAATAATTCGGTGAGAAGTATCATAAGCTTGGATAATGACCTTTCCTTGCTTTGTGCGTCTTCCTGCACGGCCTGATACCTGAGATAGCATCTGATAGCTTCGCTCAAAGGCACGAAAATCAGGATAGTTTAGCATACTATCGGCGCTAATAATTCCTATTGTGGTTACATTCCCAAAATCGAGACCCTTGGCTACCATTTGTGTGCCTACCAGAATATCAACCCTCCCCTCTTCAAAATCATTCAGTAGAACCTGAAAACTATTCCTTGTCCTGGTAGAATCAAGATCCATCCGGGCTATCCTGGCATCTTCAAAGATTCGCTGCAATTCATCTTCAATTTTTTCAGTACCAAATCCTTTCTGTTCAATTCGGGTTGAACCACAGGCAGGGCAAACACTTACAATGTCTTGTTTGTATCCGCAATAATGGCAATGAAGCTTTGCACTGCTTTTATGAAAGGTTAAACTAACATCACAGTTTACACATTTTGGAGTATATCCACAGGTAGTACAGAGCAACACCGGCGTATAACCACGTCTGTTCTGGAATAGAATTACTTGTTCTTTACGTGATAAAGCACCTTTGATTTCATTCAATAATACTGAGGTAAAATGCGATTGCATCGTTTTTCGTTTAGTTTCCTCAGCAATACTAACTACTTCAATAATTGGCGACTTAACACCTCCAAAACGACCCTTTAATGTCACCAGGCCATATTTTTTAATCTTCGTATTGTAAAAACTTTCCAAACTGGGCGTAGCCGATCCCAAAACGATTTGCGCCTTGTGTAATTTCGCCAGATATATTGCGGTATCTCTTGCATGATACCGCGGTGCCGGATCATATTGTTTATAGGAAGATTCATGTTCTTCATCTACAATCACCAGACCAAGGTCTTTAAATGGAAGAAAAATTGAGGACCGTGCACCCAAAACCAATTTATATTCACCTTTTAGCACTTTTTGCCAAACCTCTGCGCGTTCATTATCATTAAATTTGGAATGATAAACTCCAATTTGACCACCAAAATGTTCTTTTAACCTCTCAATTACCTGTGTAGTAAGTGCAATTTCAGGTAAAAGATAAAGGGTTTGCTTTTCCTGTAGCAGCATTTGCTCAATCAAGCGGATATAAATCTGAGTTTTTCCCGACGATGTTTCACCGTAAAGAAGAACTACCCCCTTCTCAACAAGCTGTTCTTTAGTTTCTTTCAGTGCATTTACCTGTGCCTCATTTAATTCAAAATCATGAATCTCTTCGAGCTCGCCAAAATTTAAGCGACTAAGCACCTTGTCTTCCTGAATAAAGATCTCCTTGTCTAACAATGCTTTTAGAACTGCAGCAGAACTGCCCGACGCCTCAATCAGATCTGTTTTTGCGATCTCTGCCTGTTGCTTTTCAAGTTTAAAGTAGGCCAATAAGATTTCCAATTGCTTGGGTGCACGTTCCAGCACTTCAAATAAAGCTTTTCTATTTTCAGGCTCATTATATTGGGAATTCAGGACAATAAAAGCCTTCTTCCGTGGTTTGAATTTTTCTGTTATTTCTTCAGAAATTACAATAACGTTCTTTTCAAACAATCCTCTCAACAGAGGGAAAACCGTTTTTTGGCCAAGAAGTTTACTAATATCGCTCACACTTAGTTCAGGATGGAGTTCGAGCGCATCAACAATAAGAAATTCTTTATCAGACAATAAACTTTTATCGAAATCCTCAAAAGTGTTTAACACTATTTTTGTTTCACTGGCAAGCTTTAAGGCTGAAGGCAATGCTGCCTGCATTACTTCACCTAAATTACAGATGTAGTAATCAGACATCCAATGCCATAATTTAAGTTGAAATTCATTGACAATGGGTTCAGCATCAAGAACATCAATAATATACTTGGCTTCGTAATGCGCAGGAGGAGTTTCAGTAATCAGACAAATTATTGCTGTATAAATTTTGCTCCTCCCAAATTGAACCACCACGCGCTTTCCAATGGCGACATCTGCGGTCATTTCTAGGGGTACCCTGTAGGTATAGGTTTTGGAAATAGCGAGTGGAAGAATTACCTCTATAAAAATAGTCTTCCGAACAATGCCTTCAGTTTCATTGAATTCAAGCATTATTTATTCTTTATAGTAGCAATTAGCAAACTGATCCAGCCTAAGATAAAAAATAATCCACCGATGGGTGTAATAGGCCCGATAACAGAAATCTGACTTATATTCAAGATTTCTTTTGCTGAAATCAAATATAAGGATCCCGAAAAAAGGATTATACCTAAACTAAAAAACCAGGAAGCTAACTTAATTTCACGACTATTGAATGGTGAAAAAGTAGTAAGGAATAGCAGGGCAAGAGTATGATAGAAGTGGTAATCTACAGCGGTTTTCCATACTTCTAGTTCAGAAGTAGAGAGTCTAACTTTTAATGCATGAGCTCCAAAGGCTCCTAAAATAACAGCGAGTATTCCAAACACTGAAGCGATAATAATAATGCGTTTGTTCATATTGTTAGATTAGATTGCTAATTTAACAAACATGTTTGCAATTCTACTTTGATGACATAAAAATATAAATTTGTTTAAAGTAATTTTTAATGAAAACAATTATTGGGATCACTGCAGCCTTATTAATCACCGTATTGTCTGTAGCTTACCTATACTTTTCAAATCTCAATGTTACAAACCGTAGTAATAACCAGATTCTATCTGAAATACCGTTTGATGCATCAGTAGTTTTTCAGCATCAAAATGACCAAAGCCTTTACGATATTTTTGAAGATTACACCATTTTTGACACCATTGCCGGGCTACAAAAAAAAGAAGATATCCATTGGTTAAGCAACTTTATACTGAGCAATGCTGCTCTAAAACCAGTAATATCTGGGCAGAAGGTATTTTTATCATTCCATCCATCTCAAACTGATAGTGTTCATTTTCTTTGGTCAATGCAACTAAAGGAGTCAATTAATACAGAAAACATACGAAAAATTAGTGCAAGTGACACTTCAAATCAGATCCTTACATTTCAAGAAAATGGGCAAAATATATTCCTGATAAAGAATAAAACACTTAATCGATCTTTTTATTTTGCTATTGATAAGGGAATTGCTAGAGGCAGTTTCAACAAGGACATACTTTTTCGCAGTTTGGATAAAAACTCAGAGAAGATTGATCCTGAATTCATTAAAACCATTAACCAAGGAGTTAGAAAAGACGAAAATGCCTTGGCAAACCTGTTTATCAATTATAAAAAACAAGGATTTCTCAAACCCTTTTTCAAGAATAACCTGAGTGGTAATTTTGAGATATTACAGAGTTTTTCTGGTTTTTCAAGCTTAAGCCTTAATTATAAAAGTGACGATCTTATATTTAATGGGCTCACGAATATTTCAGACAAAAAGAATAATTATACCAGATTATTCTTAAAGCAGACACCTGTAAAAAATACAATTAAACGGATATTGCCTTATAACACATCTAATTCATTAGTTTATGGCCTATCGAGCTATACAACTTTTCATACTGAGTTAAGTAGTTTATTTAAAGAAAGAAAAGAACTTGATACGCTTATTAAGCAAATGGGTAAAATAACCTCTGAAACCGGGATCAATCCTGACCGTGACATCAAGAAATTATGGGGCAATGAGCTATCCACGATTCAACTTTCGACCTATGAAAATCTGTCGATTATTAAAGTTACAAATGGCACACAGATGCAATTTTTCCTTGAGCCCTTAAGCACTACCTATTCTGAAACGATCAGAAAGATCAATTTCGAAAACTTATTTTATAATTACTGGGGTGACCCTGTAAAAAAATACGCTAAGCCATTTTATTTCATCACAGATAATTTGCTCATCCTATCTAATTCACCTGGCACCTTGCAGCGATATCTTAAAGACTATAATTCGGAAAGATTCCTCTTAAAAACGGAGGCATTCACACAATTTGATCAACTTGTTAGCGATCAAAGTAATATTTCATTCATTCTGCATTTTAATAATTCGGCAAGTATTCTTAAAAATTTATTAAAAAGAAATTATGCAGATAACTTTGGGAACAATAAACATGGTATAAATGACCTGTACGCTTTCTCTTATCAACTTGCGAGCAATAAAGATCATTTTTTTACCAATTTTTATACGGGTTATAAAAAAACTGTAGCAACGCCAGATGATGTTTTATCCGTAGATAGTTTAAAGAGCAAAATTAAAGAATGATCAGACCCAGGAGAAAAAGCACTTATTTATTTAAAATATTCGTTTTGTCGATCATTATATTAGGCACAAACAATAGAATTTTTGCTCAACAATTTTCACTTTACAATAGTCGTACTCTTTTTGACAGCTTTGAGAACCCATCTCAAAGAGCTTACCAGGTAGATACCAGCAAACGTTTTGCTTTTAATTTTTTTATCCCTACAATCAGTATTAACAGCTCTTTTTCAGGACCTGCTCAAAATGCGTTCAAAACACTCCTTTATGATGGCATGTTTAATGGTAGAAATATTACAATTGGAGGCAATAAGCTCAATACTATCGCATTGAATTCAAATAATTATGTGGCGATGCTTAGGATGTTGAAATCTGTTAAGAAGTATCAGGAAATAGGCCTGTCCTGGCAGATCAGAAACGATGGCAGAGCTAGATTAAGCAATGAGATTTTTGCAGTTTTTGATGATTATAGGATATTTAACTCCAGCTCATTACAGGATATTTTTAATTTAAATGGTTATAATCAATCATTTCATCAGTTTAGTTTTTCGTACAGGCAGAACTATACCAAGCGTATGGCCATTGGGGCTAAATTAAGTCTGCTCAGCGGCATTAGTTATACCAGCTTAAAGGTTCGTCAGTCTGAAATAAATTTGGACGAGTCTGCAGATGTGATAGACGTTTCCCTTCGCGGTACCCTGCGATCGAATTTCAAGTTTGATAATTTTCAAAGAGAGATGGTCAATCCAAATTTCAAAAATCCTGGCTTTTCTTTTACCGCAGGTGCCAGTTATAAATTACGGGATGGCTGGTTTGTTTTGGGAAATTTAAAAGATATTGGATTGATCAAATGGAGCAAGGATTCGTACGAGTACAACTTTAATACTGACAAGATCTTCATTGATAATGCGTCCAATCAAACTGCAGATAATCGACTTGCAGACAGTATTGATAAGAACATAAGTTCAACTTCTATGAACAAATCGTATGTAAGTATACTGAATGGCAAAGCAGAGATCCTAATTAATAAAGATTTTGGGAATTACCGTCCCAATCTGATCTTATCAAAAAGCATTTATTATAAGGGCGGAGATATTGCCTTGGTTAATAACTACCATTATAAAAACTATGTATTCACCGGGATGACTGATTACAACACCAATGGTTTTTTACAGCTTGGCGGACAGTTCATGGTTAAAACCCCAAATGTTGAATTCTACATGGGAAGTGATCATTTAATTAAGTCATTTGAAATATTGAAGACTTATGCTAAAAATGAATCTACCTATCCCAGTGGATATACCGGAGTATCATTTTATATGGGCTTTGCGCTGAAATTTGGCAAGGTATTGGAACATCCGTTAAATGCCACACAGATACCTGGCTTTATCAAAGACCCAAAGAAAGGATTTATAAAACGACTATCCGGGAAAAAGAACTAGAGAAGTTCTTTTTTTGAGGTTGTAAGTAAAAAGTCCTTCAAATAAAATGGTTCGAAATAAGCCAGATTTTCAAAATCTGAATCCCGGAATTTTTTCAAAGCCAGAACATTTAAATGACGAGCAGATGTGGCAAAATCGCTGAAATTAATGTGAGGATGATCTGCAAAAAGCGATCTGAATTTATCAGCACCATCACCAAAAAGGAATAGCGACTGATCATTATATTGATTAAATGAGTCTTTATCAACAATTTTTGCGCTAACTGATTCAACAATACTTAAATCTTTCTGGTATATCCCAGTATAAACCTCCATGCGCCTGGCATCTAACATTGGTATAAGTAATGAAGAATCAGGGATGTTAATAGATTCCGTAAAACCAGAGGCCATTGCTTCTATCGTATCAATTCCAATTAAAGGAATATCAAGAGCATAGCATAAGCCTTTAGCTGTTGAAACTCCAATTCTTAATCCCGTGTATGAACCAGGTCCTTTACTTATTGCAATTGCCTGGAGATCAGAATACTTCTTGTCAGCAGCAAACATCACCTCTTCAATAAACAAGGTTATATGGCTGGCATGAATATTACGCTCGTTCACCTCTTTTAATGCTAGGATATTGCCATTCTGAGCCAAGGCTACTGAACAAGTTGTTGTTGCGGTTTCAAGAAGTAAAATCAATTGATCTTTCATAGATACAAAGGAGCAAAATTAATTACAAACTATAAAGCTTAAGGAACAGGATCGTGCCCATGTCCACCCCAGGGATGGCAGCGACCAATACGTTTTAAGGTAAGCCAACCACCTTTAAACGGACCATATTTATTTATGGCTTCAAGCCCATAATGAGAACATGTTGGAGTAAAACGGCATGATTTTCCGAGAATAGGTGAAATTAAATACTGATAGATTCCTATCAGAAGCAAAAACAGGGTGGAAAATATCTTTTTTATAAGCTTTTTGAACATGTTTGCTCAGATATGTTCTTTTTTAATCGCAGCATTGCAGTATTAAATTTCTTTTCCAATGAAGGATATTCAGCGATTTCATTCCCGATATAATTAATACCAAGTACTATTTTTTCTGAACGTTCATTAAGAAAAGGAAAAAGATTTTCAGACTTGTGAATTCGGTAGATTTCACGAATTCTGCGTTTCAACAAATTTCGATCTACAGCACGTTTGAACTTTTTTTTGGGAACACTAATTAGCACCTGAACAGGAAATTCTGAATTTGTTTCAGAGGAGAGCCAGATTATACGAAAGGGATAAACTAAAAAAGAAGAACCGTTATGATAAAGCTTTTCTATAAGCTGAATATTACATAACCGTTCTTCTTTTTTAAAACTGTTCATTTTGATTGTTATTTAGCCTGGCTTACAAGCAGATATTGATCTGCAAAATCGTAAAAGGCTACGAAAATACAATCAAAATTATGCTTTATGGCGACGCTCGTCAGATACAGATAGTCTCTTTCTACCTTTAGCTCTTCTAGAAGCTAATACTCTTCTTCCGTTTGCACTGCTCATACGCTCTCTAAACCCGTGCTTATTTCTTCTTTTTCTTTGAGAAGGCTGGAATGTTCTTTTCATGACTCTTTAATCTATTATTACTCTAAAAAACAAGAGTGCAAATATAAGCTTGATTTTTCACAATTCAAACAGTTGATTAAAAATATCCTTATCTTTCTTGTGAAACGAATTTCCCACACTCAGATTTATGAAATTAAACCCTCTGTATTTGCTTATATTATTTTCAAATATAGCCTTTGCACAGCTTAAAACCGAAAATTATAAAATTTATAATACCCAATCAAAAAGTATATGCTCCTTAGATGAAATGATTAGCAGTCTTGCACTTGCAGATGTAGTTTTCTTCGGCGAAGAACATAATGACCCAACAGGGCATGAGCTTGAGTTAGATGTGCTTCAAAAGTTATATCAGATACACGGCAAAAAACAGATCCTTTCCATGGAAATGTTTGAAAAAGATATTCAACAGGTTATGAATGAATATTTGCAAAACCTGATCCGCGAAAAGAATTTCATTAAAGAAGCCAGGGCATGGAATAACTATTCTGATTATAAACCGATGATAGAATTTGCAAAGGAAAAAGAACTTGCTGTAATTGCAGCGAATCCGCCAAATCGTTATGTAAATCTGGTTACCCGAAAGGGATTATCGTCTCTGAGCACGCTGAACAAATCTGCAAAAAAATGGCTTCCACCACTACCAATTGATACTGCTACAGGCGCTTATTATCAAAATTTCTTGGAAACTATGGGTGGGCACTCGGTTCCAGGAATGGAAATATATCAATCGCAAAACCTTTGGGATAGCGGAATGGCACATTCAATAAAGCAATATCTGCAGAAAAACAAAAAAGTTAAGGTATTTCACGTGCTAGGCCGTTTTCACAGCGATGAAAAACTAGGAACAATGGCTAAATTATTAAAATATAATCCGGGATTGAAGCTATCGAATATTTCAAGCTTTTCTGATCAATCATTTAAGGCGCCAGATTGGAGCAAATTCTCAAAGCTTGGTGATTTTGTGATTATAACCAATCCTGAACTAAAAAGGACTTTTTAATTATTTTTTTTGTTGTTTTAACAAATCCCTGATCTCCATTAATAATGTTTCCTCAGGGCTTGGTGCTGGCAGGGCTACTGGTGTTTCCTCTTCTTTACGCTTAAGAGCATTCATGGTTTTTATGACAGTGAAAATACAAAAGGAAACAATCAGAAACTGAATTACAGCATTAATGAAATTTCCATAGCGTATAGCCACTTCTTCAACTTTAAAGATAGCATCAGCCGAAATTAAAACCAGCTTCTTTGAAGAGAAGTCAACACCACCCATTATAAATCCCAAAGGTGGCATCAGAATATCATCAACTAATGAAGTAATGATCTTTCCAAAGGCAGCACCAATGATCACACCAACCGCTAAGTCAACCACATTCCCTTTAGCTATAAATTCTTTAAACTCCTGAATGATCGCCATATAATTTCTAAGTTTTAAATACTCCTTAAATATGATTAGTTTTTAACTAAATCAAAAATGTTTTTGCATTAAAACGGATACAAATTTACATTAAGAATGCACCATACACCAATATTTGTGTAATTTTACCTGACAATTTAAATCATGTTAAGACAAAATCTTCAGCAAAAGCTTCTTCAAAAACTATCTCCTCAACAAATTCAATTTATTAAGTTATTACAGGTCCCAACTGTATCGCTTGATACCCGAATTAAAGAAGAGCTAGAAGATAATCCAGCACTTGAAGATCTTAGTCTTGCTAACATGAATGAACCGGCAGAAGAATATCCAGATAAGGACCCAGACGATAATTTCAATTCAGAAGATAGCCAGGAAAGCCCAGATGAATTTAATGTTGATGACTATTTGCAAGACGACAACATCAACGACTACGGCTCCAAATACGAGCAGAACGGAGATGAGGATGAGGAGCGAAAAGAAATTCCTATTGCTGTGCAAAATTCATTTTTTGAAAGCCTTCAAGCGCAACTTCATTTGGTGCCCTTATCCGATAACGATTTCAGAATTGGTCAACAAATAATTGGAAGTCTTGATGATGATGGCTACTTACGTCGTCCAATTACTTCACTGATCGATGATCTTGCTTTTTCACAGAACGTATTTGCAGAGGAAGAGGAGGTGCTTGAGATGCTTAAAGTAATCCAATCATTCGATCCGGCAGGAGTTGGTGCAAGAGATCTTCAAGAATGTTTATTAATTCAACTTAGAAAAAAAGATCAAAGTTCTTTTATTAAAAAAGCTACCAGAGTAGTAGAATATTTTCTAGAAGAATTTACTAAAAAACATTATGACAAACTTGAACGCTCACTCAACATAGATTCAGAAGAGCTTAAAGAGGTTGTCAATGAAATACTCAAACTTAACCCAAAACCAGGCGATTCGAATGCTGTTACAACTAAGCAGCTCCAAATCATCCCTGATTTTCATATCAGTAATAACGACGGTATTTTATTTTTGACCTTAAATTCAAAAAATGCTCCTGAACTGCGTGTCAGTCGTTCGTATCAGGACATGTTTGAACATTATGATAAAACTGCTCAAAAGGATAAAAAACTATAAGAAGCAGTACAATTTGTAAAACAAAAACTCGATTCTGCAAAATGGTTCATCGATGCAATTAAACAGCGGCAGCAAACTTTGCTTAAAACCATGAATGCAATCATGCATTATCAGTATGATTATTTTCTGACTGGCGATGATAAGAATCTGAAACCAATGATTCTCAAAGATATTGCTGATCGTATTGGCATGGATATCTCAACCGTTTCTAGGGTAGCTAATTCTAAATATGTGCAAACAGAATTTGGAACCTTTTTATTGAAATCATTTTTTTCTGAAGCTATTCAGATGGAAAGCGGTGAGGAAGTATCCAATAAAGAGGTTAAAAAAATTCTTGAGGAATGCATCGGTAAAGAAGATAAAAGACGACCACTTGCAGATGAAAAACTGACTGAAATCCTCAAAGAACAAGGCTATAATATTGCCAGAAGAACTGTGGCCAAATACAGGGAAGCGATGAATATACCGGTGGCAAGATTAAGGAAAGAGCTTTAAGGAGAGTTGTCTGTTATCAGTTGTCTGTTATCAGTTGGTTAGTTATTAGTTAGTTAGGTGGTTAGTTAGTTAGTACTCAATACTAAATACTAAAAAAGATGTTGTCTGTTATCTGTTGTGTGTTATCAGAAAAGGGCAGTAAATATCAAATTAGCAGTAACCAGTCTTTGTTCTTGGTTCCTGGTTCCTGGCTCAATTAAGATGTTTTCTGTTATCTGTTGTGTGTT
>CANKAT010000051.1 GCA_947479815.1 Sphingobacteriaceae bacterium | reverse complement strand
TTAGTGGTTCATCATCTATTTTGGATTTTCTATTTAAGAATGAATCCTTCTTCATGGTATTGGCTGCCAAAATAGCGCTCACCAGCATAAAAAAAGAACCAGCGAGAAAAGGAGCAGCAGCAAATTTTATACTTCCTTCAGGCCTGGTAAACCAGGCAAAAAGATTGGTCATTAACAGCGGTCCAATGATTGAAGTAACACTCATTACACTGGTAAGAGCTCCCTGTAATTCACCCTGTTCATTTTTGGGAACATTACCAGAAATAATTGATTGTAAAGCAGGTCCGGCAATGCCCCCCAGGCAATAAGGAACCAGAAAAACAAACATCATCCAGCCTTCGGAGGCAAAAGAAAATAATAACAGTCCAAAGGCATAGAGGCCTAATCCAATGTAAATGCTCTTCTGTTCACCAAATTTTGGAGTGGTATACCGAATCAGCCCGCCCTGAACCGCTGCAATAAGAATACCAACAAAGGTCAGGGATAAACCCATAAGGGATTTGCTCCAATGAAATTTTTCAATATTGACAAATGTCCAGGTGCTTTGTACCGCATGCCCGCCAATATATAACAGAAAAAAGGCAAAGATTAAACCACCAACACCCTTATATTTCTTTAGCTGCAGCAAAGAGCCCATTGGATTAGCCCGCTTCCACTCAAATGGCCTACGGTGTTCTTTTGAAAGTGATTCAGGTAAAACAAAGTAGCCATAGATCATATTCACGAACGTGAGTATTCCAGCTGCAATAAACGGAACTCTAGGACCTAATTCACCTAATACGCCTCCCAGACCCGGACCAATAATAAAACCTAATCCGAATGCCGCTCCCACCATTCCAAAATTTTTGGAGCGCGTTTCGGGGGTACTGATATCAGCAATGTAAGCGGTAGCTGTTGTAAAACTTGCCCCAAATACCCCAGCAATAATTCTTCCAATAAATAACCACCAAATGGTTGGCGCCAATGAAAGGAAAATATAGTCGATGCCAAAACCAAAAAGCGATAATAGCAATACGGGCCTACGGCCATACTGATCACTCAAATTACCAATTACCGGTGCGAATACGAATTGGGTTATGGCATAAGCAAAGGTTAGAAGCCCACTCCATTGCGAAGCTGTACTCATGGTTCCACCTACTAATTCAGCAATCAGTTGCGGAAATACCGGTATGATCAAACCAAGCCCAATGACATCAAGCAATAAGGTAAAGAAGATAAAACTGATGGCAGCTTTACGGGGTTCTGACATAAAAAATTTTAAGGTATTTATTGCTGAAATTAGTCATTATTTTGGAACATGCTAATCATAACTGCCAAAGCAGCTAAATAACAGGTATCATCTAAAAGTTTACAAAGCTACACGATTAAAAGATCGAACAATAAAATTGAACTACTATTAAATCCTGCTTTTAAAACCAATTATTCTTCAAAATGATAAAGGAATACTACTTCGCCTTTAAACGCAGGTTTATTTTGTCCTATAATTTCAAGCTCAGCTCCAATGGTAGCTTTGGTTACACCCCGCAGATTGGCTATTGAAATAAGCTTCGCTTTTAACTTGACATCACTATTCACAAGAACCGGCTGTCCGAACCTTAAATTTTCAATGCCGTAATTGATCTCCATTTTAAGATTTTGAACATCCACAATTTGCTTCCACAAATATGGAATAAGCGATAACGTAAGATAACCATGTGCAATTGTTGCCTTGAAGGGACCTTCACTTGCTGCCCGTACGGGATCAGTATGGATCCATTGATGATCAATAGTTGCATCAGCAAACTTCATAATCTGCTCCTGTGTGATTTTATGAAGTTTGGAAACACCAAGCTCTTTACCCAAATAAGATTCAAATTCAATAAAGTTTCTAATTACCAGCATATTCTCCTTAGATTTTTTAAAGTTTGTATTAATGATCAATTAAAAAGCTAATTTATATTTAAATTAATGAATTTGAATTTCTTTGCAATAAATAGAGTTTATTAGAACCATGAAAATTACAAAAGCTTATTCAGAGGTCAAAAAAAGATTGCTTTTAGTCGTATTTATGACTGCGTTGATCGTTTTACTCTTTCAGCTCAAAAACTATCCTGCACTTGTAGAGCACTATTATTCACAAGCAATTTTTCCATTTATCCGCGCGCACCTTCAATTGATCTTTAATAAGATACCCTTTAGCATAGGCGATATTTTTTATTTATTTCTTACCCTTTTTATCGCAGTTAGTTTAATCCGGATTATCAAAAAAGGCTTTTTCCAGAAAAAAGGACAGGATGCGGTTCAGATACTGCTCAAACTGGTACTTGCCTTGCAAGTTAGCATATTGGTTTTTTACTTATTCTGGGGCCTTAATTACTTCAGAGCTGATGCATTTCAGAGGCTTGATCTTACAGAATCCGACTATTCGAGTGCAGAACTTATTCAAGTTGGATCAATACTTATTGACTCAGTCAATTATAGCCGCAATAAAGTTAGCATGGAAGATCTCGCCCAATCAAATGATAGTATTTTCAAATCATCATCCCTGGCCATTCAAAATTTTGGAGCCTCAAAACCTATTGCTAAACCTTCCTTATCAGGACCCATATTAAGTTATCTGAGTACCGCGGGATATTATAACCCTTTTACAGGAGAAGCGCAGGTTAACGTGTTGATGCCAATCTACTTAAGACCTTTTGTAGCTTGTCATGAAATGGCTCATCAAAATGGATATGGAGCAGAAAATGAGGCCAATTTTGTAGGTTTTTTAGCTGGAATTAACTCCAATAATAGGCTCTTAAAATACTCCAGTTACTATCTGGCCACGCAAGAATTCATGACTGCAATTTGGGCCACAGATAGTATGGCATTTAAAACTTTAAAAAGCAGGATATCACCTCATGTTCTATCTGACCTTAAATCAGAGAACGAATATTGGAACTCTTATCGTGGAGCTATTTCAAAACTGAGCAGCATCTTTTACGATAAGTACCTGAAGGCCAATAATCAACCCGACGGATTAAGAACTTACAACAAAATGATCAAGCTCAGTATGGCCTATTACAAAAAAAAGGGGCTGATAAAAGCCCCTGTTAATTTATCGCCCTAAGGCTTTTTCACGTGCCTTTGTAGTGGTATAATACTTTGCAATCATATTGGGCACCTCCCATGCTGGAAGTTGGCCCTTTTTAAGACATTCAAGGTACTTTTTTGTGACCTGAGCAAAATGATCTTCATGGCTAACCTTATACAAATCAGGAATGATTACTTCCCAGCCAGTGCCTATCTTCTTTAATTCAACACCTGGATATTTACTATTGAGCTGTTTCAAATCTGCTAGGATTGCCTTTTCAAATGCTTTAAGATCTGTTTTAGCGCTTGGTTCAATATACAATGTTGGCTTAAAATTCTGCTCTTTTCCCTGCTTGATCACTACGCTTGCATGGGTTCCCCGCATCACAGAGAAATGAGTATCTCCTGTACCTTCAGGCGCCTGAAAATCCCAGGTTACAGATATTTTAGCATGAATACCTTTTAAACGGTAGTTGATTTCACCATTGGAATACGTACTCAAAATTCCATCTTTAACATCTGCTTTCAAGTATTCAGGGTATTCTTTCTGTTTCGTTACTTTTTCAAACTGTTCAGCAGAAATACTGGTGGCCCATCTTTTTGCTGATACAATTTCTACATCCTTTTTATAATCCAGGATTTGATCAGGGAAACATTCCCACTGAACCAAATCAACTAAATGCGTGGTAATATCAGTGATACCTTCACCCTGCTGTTTAACATCAAAGAACCATGCCGGTCTGACAAGAGGTTTCCCTGATACATTTTTAAAGAAATGATGTACGCTTACCTTGGTTACTGAAGGGTTTTCAGGTGTTCCCTTTTCAAGCTGACCAAAAGCCGGAAGATGAGCAAACTCCTTTTGAAGCATGCTGTTGATCTCATATCGTTCAGTCATGATATCATAGAGCAGAACCTTATTCTTTTCTGCAGATTCAAATGCCTTGACCAGCTTATTAAATCCATCAAGATCAATAGCCATTGGCTTATCTGCCAATACGTTCAGGCCCGATTCAACAGATCTGCTGATATAATCAGTCTTCAATTTATTATTGCCGGCAATCACAACCACATTCCCTGCCTTTTCTGCGAACATTTTTTCAAGATAATCTTGGCCCGTATAAACCTGCTCTTTCCAGGCAGTAGGGTTCTCTGGTCGGGTATTATAGCTATCTACCAGGCTGAGGTGCGACTTTACTTCTTGGCCCTCAGGCGCATAAACATGAACTACGGAATCAACTTCCGCATACATGGATTTCTGAACCAAAGCAGCATGAAAATGACCGGGATCAAGAGTAATCAGCTGCAATTTGCCTTCCTTTTTTTCATGTAATTTTTCTGTACCC
The DNA here is from genome assembly GCA_947479815.1 of Sphingobacteriaceae bacterium. Classification (GTDB taxonomy): domain Bacteria; phylum Bacteroidota; class Bacteroidia; order Sphingobacteriales; family Sphingobacteriaceae; genus Daejeonella. Next base: position 17,939 of record CANKAT010000051.1, on the reverse strand, counting down.
GTAGAACAGCCTGCTGCAATGATCATCATGCAATTGATAAATAAAAGGTGTTTAAGATTTCTAAGATTAGATTTTTTCATAATTAAATTATTTTCTCTAGAGTAATAGATTTTAATTTTGGAGAAAGTATATGTATTCCTGTAAATGCAATCAGATAAGCGCATCCGGCAAATAAAAACAAAGAAACATAACTTCCTGTAGTTTGAAGTAGAAATCCGCCAATTGTTGCTGCGAACATACCTCCAACAGCACCCAGCATACTACCTATTCCAACTACAGAACCAACTACCTGCCTTGGGAACATGTCAGTAGTGAGTGTAAACAGGTTTGCTGACCATGCAGAGTGAGCGGCCAAAGCAAGACCGATCAATCCAACCGCAAGCCAAAGTTCTGTTGCTTCGGCTGCAAAATAAACAGGAACCACGCATAGTGCAGAAATAAGCATGGTTGTTTTACGGCTCTTATTAATAGACCAGCCACGTTTGATCAATACGGATGAAGCCCAACCGCCAAAAATGCTACCCACATCAGACATCAGGTAAATTACCATCAGAATCGGACCTATTTTATCAATCCCAATTTGATAATTCGAATAAAAAAATTTAGGTAGAAAAAAGAGGAAGAATGAAAATATGGGATGGGTCATGAATGCACCGAAGGCAAAAGCCCAAGTTTGCCGGTATCTCAATAGCTGTAGCCAAGGGATTTTTATCTGTGGCTCAACAGGATCACTTGTTATATATTCCAGTTCTTCTTTGCTTAGGCTTGGATGATCTTTTGGAGATTTATAGATCCGCATCCAGAAAAGGATCCAAATAAAACCGATTAAACCGGTAACAATAAAAGTCATTTGCCATCCATAATGAATTGCAATAAAAGGAACAGTAAGAGGAGCAACTATGGCCCCAATACTTGCGCCCGATACAAAAATACCAGTTGCTAGCGCTCTTTCTTTTCTGGGGAACCACTCAGAGACCGCCTTTAAGGCAGAAGGAAAATTCCCAGCTTCACCCAATCCCAGTAGAAAACGAACTCCTGCAAAGCCAAATAATGAGCTGACCAATGCGTGCATCATGGTGGCAGTACTCCAGAAGCCTATAGCAATCATGGAACCCAAACGGGTGCCAATCTTATCCAAAAGATGCCCCATGAATAGAAATCCTATTGCATAAGCAGCCTGGAAAGAAGAAACAATAAAACCATATTGGGAATCGCTCCAGCTGAATTCTTTTTGAAGTTGTGGCGCCAGGATACCCAGTACCTGACGATCAACAAAGTTAATGGTTGTAGCCAGAAACAGCATGGCACAAATCTTCCAGCGATACATTCCAATTCCCGATGTTGTCGTTTTAATCATGATGTCCTCATTTTAATTAATAGACCATTGCCCTTTTTCACCGATAGCTGATTTAAACAAGATCATTATAGCCATAATTTATAAAAGAGGAAATAATCCCTGATTTTCAATTGGAAACTTTAAAAATAGAACCCTACAAATGAGCAAGGTTCAAAGAATATACATCAGACCTTTGGTTCCCAACCTTTTTGGTACTCTCTTGACCAGAGTTTCATTGCTGCCTTATCATTCAGAATATGACCATTACTTGAGTCTATGTTCAGGGTCTTTCCAGAACGAAGCGCAATATTACCTAACTGGCATAATAAAGTACTCTTATGACCGCCATGGATATCAGCGGCTAATGCAGTGCCGCTTTTTATTGCACTGAAAAAGTTTTGAATATGATAGGCATCTAATTGTTGTGAGGGGCTAGTCAGGTTAGTGGCATCAATCTTAGCCTCATTCTTGGCTTCCTTAATGATATTATTTTTGAGGTCATATGCTTTATAGGCATTACTTCCACCAATTACCATGGTACCATTTTCGCCATAAAAGATTACTCCTACAGTATTTCCTTCAATAGGGAACGGATTACAACTTCTACCCTCCCAAGAAATTGTTGATTTATTGGCAAACTCTATACTTATATTCTGGGTATCCGGTGCTTGCCAGTCATCCTGATATCTGTACCTGCCACCTGTAGAGGCAACTTTGGTAGGGAAATCAACCTGAAGACCCCAGCGTGCAAGGTCAATCATATGTGTCCCATTATTCAGCGCTTCGCCAGTTCCCCAATGCCAGAACCAATGCCAGTTATAATGGATCAGGTTATCTTTATACTCTCTTCTTGGTGCAGGTCCCTGCCAAAGGTCATAATCCAACCATTCAGGAACAGCTGTATTTTTACCAACCCCAATTGAAGGTCTGTTAGCCGTGTACCAGGTTTTTGCAAAATATGGACGACCAATAATTCCGCCATGTAATTCAGCTATTCCAGCGGCCACATTTGGCCAAGAACGACGCTGATTACCCATTTGAATCACATTTTTATATTTATTAGCAGCAGCAACAAGCATTTCTCCTTCATTTGGATTATGGCTGCAAGGCTTTTCAAGGTACACATGTTTTCCAGCTGCTGAAGCAAGCAAAGCGGCAGGAGCATGCCAGTGATCTGGTGCGGCAACTACCAGTGCATCAAGTTGTTTATCTTCTAGCGCTTTTCTGAAATCAGGCTGTGCCATTGGAGTACTACCCTGTATTTTTGAAACTGTATCAATACATTTGTCAGCTGCTCGTTTGTCTACATCACAGATGAAACGAATCTCGCAGTTCTTTTGAGCCGCAAAATTTTGTGAAAGTGCTAACCCGCGACTATTCACACCCATCATAGCAACTTGAACTCGCTCATTCGCCCCTAAGATGCGGGCATAACTTTTTGCACTAAAACTTGGCAAAATACCTCCAAAGGAAAGTGCAGCAGCTCCGGTCACGGTCTTTTTAATAAAATCTCTGCGATTATCTGAATTTTTCATGTGAATCAGTTTTCGGACCTGGGGTCCATTTATAAATTATTTTTAAATTATCTTTTATACTGAATATTCATCTTTCCAGTATTGGGTTTTCTCAGTCTCTGCAGCTTGATTTCCCATGTGCACAGCAATGGCAACATCGCGACCTGTACTTACATTAGAAGCAGGCTTCTTTCCTTTTAAAATACATTCTGCGAAATCCTGCAAAGCATAAGTTGTTGGCTCTGTTTGTTGTTCAAATACTATCTTCTGGCCTTTTCCGCCGGGTAGTACTTCCATTGTTGCACCGGTAACACCATCCACTGTACCCAGTGTTTTTTTGCTTGCCTCCGGGTAAATGTATGCCTGATCTCTGAGAATTTCTATGGTTCCCTTTGATCCGAGTATTCGTATAGAATATCCTTTATATTCATTAGACAATATGGAGGTTACACTTGCTTTTACACCACCAGGATATTCATAAACAAGCCTGATATTATCAAAAGTTTCTCTTCCATCTTTCCAGTAATCTATTCCACCAAAACCGGCAACTTTCAAGGGATGACTATCCTGCATCCAGTTCACGATATCAATTTCATGAGCACTAAGTTCAGAAAGAACGCCTCCACAATATTCTTTGTACATCCGCCAGTTAATTGCGCGCTCCATTTTAGGATCATTCACTGGTTTACGCCAATCAGAATTACGATTATATTGACATTCATAATGACTCACCTTTCCAATCCATCCCTTTGAAAGGATTTCTTTAACTTTCAAATACATGGAGTAATAGCGGTACTGATGGCCAACCTGAAAAACCAGATTTGAACGTTCAACTTTCTTCACTAGATCAAGCGCCTGTGGTATGGTATAAGCCATGGTCTTTTCCATGTAAATATGTTTCCCTGCAGCCATCGCATCCACAGCCATTGGGTAATGAAGATAAAGAGGTGTTGCGATGATCACAGCCTGAATATCCTTATCCTGAATAAGCTTTTTATAGTCGGTATATGATCTAGCTCCTTTGGCCGCAAGTTTCATTCCACCCTGTAAGTTTTCAGGTATAATATCACAGCAGGCCACAAGCTCAAATGACTGAATTGCGCCTAGCAAGGTTGCTAAACCTTGACCTCTACTACCTGAACCAATAAGACCGATACGAATCGGACCGGTCTGGCCTAGATTCCCTATTGACATACCCTCGAACCCAAATGCGGTTAAGCCGGTTAAGGCAAGGGCGCCAGTAGTTATAAAATTTCTTCGTGACCTATCAGGTTTCTTCATTTTATAATGATCTAAATAATTTTTAGCGCTTTAATAATGCTTTGCTGAACATAGAATCCAGACTAACAGGAATGCCTCCCAATTTTTTACTTGCATCTGCGGCTTCCATAAACGCACATATCTCTAATGTTTCTTGTGCACTAACAGGCACAACTCCTGTTTTAAAGAAATCAATGATTCTTAAAAGCAATGGATTATAGCCTGCATATTCACCTATTTGAGCGGTTCCTTTTTCTGCAAAAACAGTACCCCCGTATAAAGCAGAAGCAGGAGGGCCTCCATATGCAGATTTACCTGAACGAATTCCACGGAAAGTTCCTACTCTACCATCACTCCAAGTGCCAGTAACCACATCAGTTTCAGGAGTACTCACTCTTACTACCTCTTTACAGCCTGTTCCCATAACAGTGAACAAGGATTCTACTCCATGAATACCATACCAGAAGAGGTCAGGATGAGTACTTTCTAGATGACAAGGACTATACGTTTCGGCTCCTAGAACTTTTCCAAGCTTACCTGCAGCCAGTTCTTGTGCACCACTAGTATATCTTAAAGATGAAGAAGAGAAAACACCAACATTTGCCTTCTTTGCCGCCGCAAAAATTGCAGCAGCATCTGCTAATGAAGCTGCAATAGGTTTATCAATAAACAAAGGCTTGCCTGCTTTAATTACCTCTAGGGCTTGTTCCAGATGTAGCCGACCATCATTAGTTTCTAAAAAAATGAAATCAACTTTTTTCAAGAGATCAGCAATTGAGCCCGTTATTTCAACACCAAGGGTTTTCATTTCTACAGTAAAACCTGCAATTCTTTCAAAGCTGCTCTGTATTGTCTTGCTACCATAAGGATAGGCAGCAAGCACTTTAAATCCTCCAAACTCAAGACCAGCCGTAGGATTGTTCAGCGCTTTTGTAAAAGCAATACAATGGGAGGTATCTAGCCCTATAATCCCTACTCTTTTACCTTCTGCAAACCATTGCGTTGAAGCGGGACCGAGGTTTTCAGCGAAACCATTGATACCTAAACCAATTCCTGCCGCAGTAAGGGCAGAAGTTCTAATAAAGGATCTGCGATTTTGTTCTGATCTCATTTTAATTAAATTATTAATGTATTAACTAATGCTTTCCACTGATATGAACCAAGTATTTCATCTATGAAATTAGAATAAACATCCCGGTTTTACAAATTATGAACCTTCGATTTAGGATCAAATTAACGGTTATTTAACTCCAGGCTGAATTGGTGTCATTTTAGGAGCTAAAACCCGAAACATCAAAAACCAGGCGATCAGATATGCAGTTCCACAGAATAGAAAAAGAATATAATAGCCGGTTTGAACATTGCCCTGCGCTTTGTAATAATCCAGTAAAGCACCAGCCGATTTTGCCACGGCAATACTTCCAAAACCACCGAACATTCCGCCAATTCCAATAACAGCTCCAATAGACTTTTTTGGGAACATGTCTGAAACAGTGGTTAGAATATTAGCCGACCATGCCTGATGTGCAGACATCGCAACACCAATAATTATAACAGCATACCACATATTATAGGAGCCTGCCGCCTGTGAAAACATCACTAATATGGGGAAAAATGCATAAATAAGCATCGCTGTTTTTCTAGCGCGAACCATGCTCCAGCCTTTTGTGTTCATAAACCACATCGGAAGCCAGCCCCCGGCAACACTACCAACACCCGCCATCAGATAAACAACTGCAACAGGAAAACTAATCTCCATTCCAACAAGACCATATTCAGAAATCAGGAATGCAGGAAGCCAGAACAGGAAGAACCACCATACTCCGTCAGATAAAAATTTACCAACTGCAAAGGCCCAGGTTTGCTTATACGTCAATAATTTACTCCATGGGATATCTGCTTGTGCATCAGCACCTTCAATAACTTCAGAATCCTCATCACTATGAATATGCTGAAGTTCAGCAGCATTGACCCATTTATTTTTTGCAGGAGAAGTATAAAGCAGGAACCAAAAAATAAGCCATAAAAATCCTACAGCACCTGTTAGGATAAAAGCCATTTGCCAGCTATAGGTTAGAGCAATCCATGGCACAATCAAAGGAGCGATTACCGCTCCAATGTTAGTCCCGCAATTAAAAATACCTGTAGCAAAGGCCCTTTCCTTTTTTGGGAACCACTCTGCCACAGTTTTTATGGCTGCTGGAAAATTTCCTGCTTCGGTCACTCCTAGGAATGCTCTTACCACCCCAAAACCAAATGTAGAGGTTGCAAATGCATGCATAATAGAGGCTATGCTCCAAAGGATTAGCGATACTGCATAACCAAGTTTACTACCAATCTTATCAATGATACTACCTACACCCAGCATGCCCAAAGCATAGGCCAGCTGGAAAGCAGCCACAATATTTGAATAGTCAGACTCCGACCAGTTAAATTCCTTCTCCAGCATTGGTTTTAGCAAGCTAATCACTTGCCTATCGAGGTAATTGATAGTAGTAGCGAAAAAGACCAGTGAACATATCGTCCAGCGATAATTCGACATTGGCTGCAAACTAGTTAATATGGGCTTTTCCAAATCAGACCTGTTTTTAATTTTATTATGAATTAAAATATTTCAATGCGTTAAAGTAGCAAATATTCTCAACCATTTTACCAAGCCATTCGGTATCAGCAGGTAACTCGCCATTTTCTACATCATTTCCAATCAAATTACAGAGTATCCTTCTGAAATATTCATGTCGAGGATAGGACAGAAAGCTTCTTGAATCAGTGATCATGCCAATAAACCGACCTAAGAGGCCCATATTTGATAATGAATTAATCTGATCTATGATTCCATGTTTCTGATCAAGGAACCACCAAGCTGCACCAAACTGGATCTTCCCTGCGATTGTACCATCATTAAAATTACCAGCCATAGCAGCAAGCATTTCATTGTCGGCCGGATTTAAGTTATACAATATGGTCTTAGTCAGCCTGTTTGATGAATCGAGTTTATTTAAAAATTTGGATAGTCCGGCTGCCTGCGAAAAATCACCAATGGAATCAAATCCGGTATCCGGACCAAGTTGATCTAAAAGTCTGGTATTAGTATTCCTGAGCGCACCAACATGGTATTGCTGAACCCAGCCCTTTTCATGATCCCAAACAGCTAAATTTATGAGCATGCATGACTTAAATTTTAAAACTTCAGAGCTGGTTAAAACCTGCTGATCAAGGATCTTACTAAAGATGCCCTGAATTTCAGCATCTGTATATTCTTCACAGTAAAGCTGTTCTAGTCCATGGTCAGAAACAGTACAACCCTGCTGCGCAAAGAAATCATGTCTACCTTTTAAAGCATCTAAAAATTGAATGAAATTAGTTATTGGCTGCCCTGAAATTATAGCTAGCTTTTTAATGTAGGTATTAAACTCTGGAACATGATCTGCATTCATTGCCTTATCAGGTCTGAATGATGGCAAAACCTTTACTGAAAATCCATCAGCCTTGATTTTTTGATGAAATAAAAGATCATCAAGAGGGTCATCGGTTGTTCCAATGCTTTCAACATTCATCTTTTGAATCAGCCTGCGAACAGAATATTCAGGAGTTTGAAGTTTAGCCGTACATTCATCATAGATCTTTCTTGCAGTTGCTGGCGAAAGAATATCATACACATCAAAATACCGTTGTAGTTCCAGATGTGTCCAGTGATACAAGGGATTTCTTAAGGTATAAGGAACGGTTTCAGCCCATTTTTCAAATTTTTCATAATCACTGGCATCTCCTGTAATATATTTTTCTGGAATGCCATTGGCTCGCATAGCTCGCCATTTATAATGATCGCCATACAACCAAATTTGTGTCAGATTTTTGAAGTTTGAATCATCTGCGATCTGGTTTGGAGGAAGATGGCAATGATAATCTATGATTGGTAATTTGGCAGCAAAATTATGATAAAGTGTTTTTGCTGTGTGGGTTTCAAGTAGAAAGTCCTGATCTAAAAAATTTTTCATCTGCTTTTTAAACCTGATCAGGCTCATACATAAGTGCCAGATTCAGAAAAGCAATATCGTAAAATTTCTTTTGAGAAATTAAATAAGAAAAGAATACTTATATCTATATAAAGGAGGGCAGATTAGCCGAAAGAAGCTAGTAATTTTATCTCATTTCTATAAAGAATGATTTTCTTGTCATTCTCAAGCTGCTTCAAAAGTCTGGATATGACTACCCTTGCAGTAGCCATTTCATCTGCAATTAAATGATGAGAAGCCTTGATTACACTAGAGCCACTCAATCGCTGCTTTTCTTTCAAATAAGCAATCAATCGTTCATCCAGTTTATGAAAAGCGATACTTTCAATTGATTTTAATAGTTCTATAAAGCGCTCATTAAAACTGCGCATAATATAATTTTTCCAGCTTGGGTAGGTACACAGCCAATCATCAAGCTTAAGATGTGGAATAGCAATCAGTTCAACATTGTCTTCAGCTACAGCCCTAACCTCACTTTTCTTGGCCTCCAGGCAACAGCTATAAGCCATTGAACAGCTTTCATTACTTGATAAATAATATAATAAGATCTCATTCTCTTTTTCGTCCAAACGAGAAACCTTCACAGTGCCTTGCAAAACAATCGGCATCATACGCACATATTTACCATAATCCATGATCAAATCACCTTCTTTAAAGGTTTGAAAGATCCCGAATTGTTGAATCTCCTGTATTAACTGAGGCTCAAAAATGCTCTTTAGCTTATCTAGATTAGCGATCATCAGGAATCAGAATATGGTTGTTAAAGCTTAATATAACTCCAACCTTCTTGTTGTTTTTTTGCTATTTCCAGAACCCCTGAAGTAACAGTACCGGCACCATCCACCAACTCTTCTTTAGTGACATTTCTCTTTTTCATAGCAAATTCACATGCTACAAAACTTACACCTTTATCCGCATATTGTTTGATCTGATTCTGAATAACGCAGGTCTTTTTTACCAACATATCTAATCCACCCCCATGGCAAACCACCTCAAATTTTGTGTCAGGGGCAACGCTATAGTAATTTTTCAACTGGTTCATCAATGTCTGATGAATCACAGTATCAGCTGAGGTAAGCTGAAAAACAATTTTCAGCCCTTGATACTTTGCGGCCGTTTGGCCATTTGCTGATTGAGCACTCAGGCTATTTGAAACAACAAATAGCATCATAACAAGAAGGATTTTTTTCATCTTTTTAAAAATTAGCGAAATTGATAATTGACTCCTGCAACCTGAGTAAGCAATTTTTTCAGAGCACCCAGTACTCTTACAAAATTTGAAGCTCAAGAGTTAGAGGTGAATGTAGCTTTAAATATTCTTTTAACACAGAATTTAATTTTAAGAAATTGGCCCTATATTTTTTTTTGAATAGCAAGGGCAGCTTCGCGTTTTTTTTGTTCATCTGAAATTGGCTTATATGGTCCGTACTTATGCTGCTTCTCGTTAAAATTATCTGCGTAAGGTCCAAAAGGATGATCAACTGGTTTTTTAGACTTATCTGGCCAGTCTTTTGGCACATTAAAATGTGTACGGGCCTGAGAATTTACATAAGCAGCAATGTCCCATGCTTCTTGATCGCTCAACTGAGGATTTTCATGCGTTACTCCGATTGGCATATTGTATTTCACATATTTAGCAAAATTGGATACACGATACAGGCCTGCTCCATCATTATAACTGTTCTTTCCCCACAATGGCGGAAAAGCATATTCAGACTTTTCGGGATTCAACAAACCTGAACCATTAACCTGATGGCAGCTTACACATTTTAGCGCGTAAACCGCTTTTCCTTTGTCGGGATCAGCAGCCCTATCGAGATAGGCCAAATCCTTAAACCCAGACCCTAAGGCTTTTTCTCCCTTCTTTACATTAGTGCCCAGAAAATTAATATAAGCAACAATCGACTTCATTTCTTTTGAATTGGTATCGAGTGCAGAACCATTCAGGCTTCTTTGCAAGCAATCATTCACGCGCTTTTGAACATTTTCAATTCCACCACTTCTGGCTCTAAACTTAGGGTACATAGACGCTACCGAACCATAATTATTGCCAAAAACAGCCGTTCCAGCCTGCAAGTGGCAATTTTGGCAATTCATACCATTGCTAATCTGCATAACAGAACCCTTTGGACCCAGAAATTTTGAGGTATGAGCGATTAGTTCTTTGCCATATTCAACCCTTTCTTTTTCTGCTGGATCAGAAATGGTGCTTACATCAGGAGCGATCCAGTATTCTTGAACAAGTTTTTTTTCTTCAGCAATAAGGGCGGGTACATCTTGCACCAGCACTTTTGGCCTTGCAGGTAGATTGCTGATATAATATCCTATAGGTATCCCGATCAATACAAAAATCAATAATACTAATACCAGGATCAGTTTATTGATCACCGAAAATAAATCGTTCAATATATTTTTGTCGTCCTCCTGCTCAGACATAAATAATAGCTTAATGAGGTAATTTATTCTTTACAACACCATATAGGTAAGTTCCAACAAGAGCAAAAAAGAAAACGATTGCCATTGCCCAGTGCCCATAACCCACATTAACTACCATTGGTCCGGGGCAAGCACCACTAAGCGCCCAGCCAAGTCCGAATATACTGCCACCTAAAAGATATCTGCTTACTGACTTGTCTTTCGGACTAAACACGATTGGGTTACCCTGATAATCGCGTATGTTAAACTTCTTGATCAATGCAACACCGCTAACTCCCAATGTTACGGCTGTTCCAATAATTCCATACATATGAAAGGCCTGAAAACGGAACATTTCCTGAATTCTAAACCATGAAACAGCTTCAGATTTGGTCATTACAATACCAAAAACTATACCCAGTAAAAGGAATTTTATAAATTTCATCGATTAAAATATTAAAGGCAAAATTAAAAATGTCATAATTAATCCACCGGCAAAAAAGCCTATCACGGCTATCAAAGACGGTATTTGTAGGTTAGACAAACCACTAATCGCATGGCCTGAGGTACAACCACCGGCATAACGGGTACCAAAACCAACCATGAGGCCTCCAAAGGCAAGAATCATGAAACCTTTTAAGGAGAGCATAGCCTCTAAACTAAATATTTCTGCAGGCTGTAAAGACTCGGGCGCTCCAATACCAAGTTTGGATAGATCTTCAATAGTTGACTGTGCAATCTGTACCGGTGCATCTGTAGAAAGAAATTGTTTCGTTAAAAATCCTCCTAAAATTGCACCTATCAGAAAGACCAGATTCCACATTTGGCTTTTCCAGTTGAAATCAAAAAATTTATTCGTTTTACCCAAACCTACAGCTGAGCAAATAGTTTTAAGATTTGAAGAAAATCCGAATGACTGTCCAAAAAATATAAGGAAGAACATGGTGGCAGCAATCATCGCACCTGAAAACCACCAGGACCAGGGCTGTGTTAGTAATTCAATCATATTTTAATTTAGGTGAAATGAAATAATCGGTTTAAAAAGATGGTTAATAAGCTTCTCGGTAGCACTTTGATGGAACAGTCCTCCCTTACCATGGGTGCCGATACAGATAATGTCCATATTATTCATTTGGTTATAATGAACAACGCCATTCTCAACATCCTTATCATTGATTAAATGGCATTCATAATTAACTATGTCATTAAGCTCAGCAAAATGCTTCATGTCTAATTCAACCATTTCTAATTCAGATTCAACCTTTCCGGAAGTTATCTGCAGCAAGTGAACTTTGGTATTGAATGCTTTAATCAGTTTATGCATCAATCCCATTCCCTCCTTTTTAGGATTGCTGAAATTATGCACAAGCAAGACATTCTGGATCTGAAGATCTGAACGGTCACACATTAATGATAACAGAGGAATTTTAGATCTGCGCGCAATTATCTGGGCCTCTGAGCCAGAAAGAATTTCCTTAATCCCAGTTGCACCCTTGGTTCCCATCACAATTAAATCAAAACTATTGGAATTCGAAAAATCCAAAATAGTATCGGTGGTTTTTCCAAAAACAAGGTGAACATTGATGTGATTCCCATAAAGAACTTTCAGATTGTCCAGCTTTCTTTCTGCAATTTCTTTCTGTTGAACTATGAAGTTCACATCAATTTCACCACAGGTTTGAATATCACCTCTAGAATCCATTGAAACTGTATCTGGAACATTTAATACATGAAGAAAGTGAATATCAATGGAAGTTTTTTCTTCCAGTTTTTTTACCATAAGGTAGGCGAATTCGGCTTGAACAGAAAAATCAGTAGGGATTAGAATTTTTAGGCTTTCCATGTTATTGAATTATCTGTTTAAACTTAATTACAATGAATATTTTGCCATTCACCCTTGTTCTCGATATTGCTGAGACCATGCTGAGCTAAAATACTTTTTGCACTACTGGCACGGTTTCCGCTTCTGCAAACCAATATGATTTGATCATAATCACGAAGAGTATCTACATAATTTTCGATCCTATCCAGTGGATAATTCACACTACATGCAGCATGACCATCCATAGTGTATTCATCTACTGTTCTTACATCTACTATAATTGTTTTCATAATACTTTATTGAAATTTGCTTTTGAGAATTATAAGCTCAGAAACAAGCTTTATAGCGTGCAGTATGAACTCATAAATTTAGTTATTTATCCTGAGAATTTATTTTACAAATTGCCTAACATTGTCTGAAGTTCTACCATTCACAACATTCAAAAATCCATTTCTTTCAAGAATTGATTTAGCCTGAGAACTTCTGTTTCCACTAAGGCAAAACACGATAATATGCTTCCTATCTTTGAATTTGGCTAATTGACTGGATAAGCTATCCAATGGAATATTTACAGAACCTTTAACCTTAGATTGAGCATACTCCTGAGGCGTTCTTACATCAACTAAGTAAGCACCTTCATCAATGAGTAATTTCAAATCTGGTTGGGCTTCGGAGCCAAATAATCTTTTAAAAAAATTTATCATACATTTAAATTGAGAATTTTTGAATTACTCCAACTAACCCGTTTTTGGGCACCACACCACTCTGCCTCCACAAGACCTTGCCTTCTTTGAAAAGAATTAAAGTAGGAACACCCTGTACCTGATATGCGGCGGCGGCCTGCGGGTTTTTGTCTACATCAACTTTTAAGATACTGGCCGCATCGCCGATCTCTTGTTTTACTTGTTTTAAAATAGGGGCCATTACTTTACAGGGGCCGCACCATTCTGCAAAAAAATCTACAAGCACTGGCTTGTTAGATTGTATTAATTCATTGAAAGTCATCTTTCTGATTTTGTGATAATACTATTAAACTACCTCTTCGTAGGAAACATCCTTTGATCCGGTTTTGCTTACAGGAAGAGTTGTTGCACAAGCCCCTGATCCGCAGCAGCTTGTATTAAAAACAGCCATTCCTGTAAATAGTAAACCTGCTAGACCAAATAGTAGATCAGCAGCTATAATTGCCTGAACAATAATTGCCAAACCAATTCCTAAGCGAAGAAATCGAATAAAATTCCAATTGTTTACTAATAAATTCTTCATGCTGAATCCTCCTGTTGATTAAATTACAATACAAAAGTAAAGGCTTACATTTCGTTTCTGAGTAACAAAGGTTACAAACTGTAGGATACGTAATTTAGATATTAATTGACTCTGAGAAATATCTTAAAAAGCGGGTACACAATAGTCGCTTTGCCAAAATATTTTTGCAGTACAGCACATTCTTTTATTTGCAATAAGTCCGGCCATTGCCGTAATTCCAGCAATAATAAATAAGGCAGAAGTTATCCCAAAGGCATCTGCCAATACCCCACTCAAAAGTGCTCCAAATACATAACCGCTATCCCTCCAAAGCCTAAATATGCTCAGACTTTCGGCACGTTGTTTTGGATGGGTGCTTTCTGCGATAACTGACAGAAAGTTAGGATAAACCAGAGCAGTTCCAAATCCAAGTAAAATAGAGGCGAGAATCAATAATGGCAAAGCAGAGGCAATAGCAAGTATTAAAATTGCTACTGCCTGTAATAGCATTCCGGTAGTAATGAGTTGTTTTTTACAATAAGAATCGCCCATTTTACCCGTAAATAATTGTGAAATACCCCAGACTGCAGGATAAATTGCAGCAATAATTCCGATCTGAGTAATTCCAAAACCTCTTTGAATTAATACTATGGGGAGTAAGCCCCAAACTACCCCATCATTGAGATTATTGACCAATCCATTTAAACTTACAGAACCCAAATTTCTATGTTTCCAGGTAGTTTCTTTCCATACATTTTCAAGGAGTGGCAGCTTACTAGTTAAGCTCTCTGTATGGACAAAATGAGTCGTATCTTGAACAAGAAATACACTGATTAATAATCCTACAAATGCAAATAGCACTCCTGGTAAAAACGGGAAAAAAGCATATCCATAATCAGCTGCAATTGAGCTTGCCAGCCAGGCGGCAAGACCTACTGAAAGATAGCCAGCAAATTCATTGATCCCCATGGCAAGTCCTCGGTTCTTTGAACCTACAAGATCTATTTTCATGATCACAGTAGAACTCCAAGCCAGGCCTTGATTAATTCCAAGTAAAATATTGGCTACTATGACCCAATTCCAGTTTGGTGCGTACATCAATAAAAATGGAACAGGAAGAGCTACAATCCAGCCTATAATTAGGATGGTTTTACGATTGAATTTTTTAGAAAGTTGAGCAACAGCATAATTACTCAGAGATTTACTGATCCCAAAAGCAATAATGAAAGACATTAAAGCTGCATTGGCACTTAGCCCAAACTCCAGCTTTCCAAAGCCAGGCATGATGGATCTTTCTAAACCTACCATAGCCCCTACAAATGCATTGACCAGCACAAGCAAAGCAAACTGATATTTGTTTTTGTTTAATCCTTGCATCGCACTCTAATTTAAAAATTACCCTGAACAAAATAAGGGAGGCCTTTTTTATGGGAGAGTTGAAGATTTCTATTTGTTTTATGGATATGAAGCATAATTATTTTTATCCGCCACGCTCGCTCCAAAGGAGTCCTACGGACACTGAACTTTAATAACCGTTCTTCCGCCTTGTCCCGTCCCGATAACTATCAGGAGCTATCGGCAGGTAGCTAAATCCAGGCACAGGAAAACTTAGTTCAATCTTACACAAATCGTCCATTCACTGAACCTCCGTTCACCTCTCTTCCGCATTGACTGGTGCGGCAATTACAGTCCCAGCCCTCGCAGAACCTTTCATAGCAGCAGGCGCAGCGGTGGGATTTTGGTACTTTTTTCCTACAGAAAAAGGACTAGGCCCCCGCGGCTATGAGCGGAATGAAATGATAAAATGCTTGGTGGGTAACACCAAGCACTTTCCTATGATTGGTATTTCTCAATACTAAAATTAAAAACCACCCCCTTTTATTCCCCCGCCAGCGGTGGACACTAGCCCTCGCAGAACCTTTCATAGCAGCAGGCGCTTATGGCCTCCCTTATTTTGTTGTATGGTATAAACATAATGACCATAATTATGATTGCATGATTTTACTTTGACAGATGAAGTCGGTTTTTGGAACAGCTGTACTGCTTATTGCTCCAAAGCCTCCTGCTATTTCAGTAAAGTTTCTGAACCCGCGAGCTTGAAGAATCGATGCTGCCATCATGCTTCTGTATCCACCGGCACAATGTAAAAAGAAGTGCTCTTTAGGATTAACATCTTTGATCCAGTCATTAATATAGGCCAGAGGTCTGTTATAGGCATCTTCTACATGCTCAGCGGCATATTCACTTTCCCTTCTCACATCAACAACTTTGTCTGTACCAATCTTCACTTCATGGGCTAACTGCTCTGCAGTAATACGATCTACAATATCGGCCTCTTTTCCTGCATCTAACCAAGCCTTAAAACCACCTTTTAAATGGCCAATAACATGATCAAATCCAACACGGCTTAAACGCGTAACCGTTTCTTCTTCTTTACCTTCATCTGTTACTAGCAGTATTGGCTGTTTTACATCTATGATCAGAGCACCAACCCATGGAGCAAAATCGCCACTTAAACCAATGTTTATAGATTGAGGAATAAATCCGCGGTAAAATAGTGTGTTATCTCGAGTATCTAGGATCAGGGCATCAGTTGATTCAGCTGCAAGTTCAAATTCATCAGCACTTAAAGCTTTCATTCCATGACTAAGTACAGTTTCAAAACTTTCATATCCTTTTTTGTTCATGGCCACGTTTAATCCAAAATATGCTGGTGGCGGAAGCAAGCCCTCTGTAACTGCTTTAATGAATGATTCTCTATCCGGCTGATTTAAAGCATAGTTCACACGCTTTTGATTTCCCAAAGAGTCAACTGTTTCTTTCATCATATTTTTACCGCAGGCACTACCAGCCCCGTGAGCGGGATAAACAATTACATCATCAGATAATGGCATAATCTTATTCATCAGGCTATCATAAAGTAGGCCGGCAAGCTCATCTTGTGTCATATGAGCAGCTTTTTGAGCAAGGTCGGGGCGTCCAACATCTCCTAAGAATAGGGTGTCGCCACTAAAAATACAATGGTCTTTACCCTGTTCATCCTTTAATAAAAAGGTGGTACTTTCCATGGTATGACCCGGAGTATGTAAAACCTTGATAGTTATATCGCCAATCTTAAATTCCTGGCCATCAACTGCAGAGATACATTCAAATTCACAGGCTGCATTCGGACCATAAACAATCGGGGCCCCGGTTTCTTTACTAAGATCTACGTGTCCACTTACAAAATCAGCATGAAAATGCGTTTCAAAAATATATTTCAATTTAACCCCGTCTTTGCTGAGCCTACTTAAATACGGCGCCACTTCACGTAGCGGGTCTATTATAGCAGCTTCACCATTGCTGGTAATGTAATAAGCACCCTGTGCCAAACATCCGGTATAAATTTGTTCTATATTCATATTCTTAAATTCTATACTGCAAAAGTCTGTATTTTTCTATCCTAAGTTTGTAACATTTGTTGCAATCAAAAAAGCGGACAAAATTTGTATTGATTTTCATATTAATGCCCAGCACCTAAAGAAGGAAAAAAGAGCTCTTTGATGAAAATATATACACCCATTATCAGTACAAACCAGCCAAATGACTTTTTAAGTTTATCGCCACTGATTTTCTTGGAAAGGAATATTCCAATGAAAATTCCTATGCCTGCAAGACCTGTAAAAGTTCCAAGTAGTGTCCAGTCAATAACCTGAGTACCCTGAAGATCACCGATAAATCCAATCAGAGATTTTGCAGCAATAATAAAAAGAGACGTTCCTACGGCAAGCTTCATGGGCATGCGTGCTAAAATAACGAGCGCTGGAATGATCAGAAATCCACCACCTGCACCAACTAAGCCAGTAAGCAAGCCAACAACTGAGCCTTCTAATAAAATCAAGGGATAATTATAATGCAGGGGTTTTTCTTCAGGTTCATCAATCTCTTTTCCTGGCATGATCATACTTACAGAGGCTAATATCATCACGATTGCAAAAAGAACCATGATACCAATCGGTTTTGTGATAACCAGAGATCCGATTGAAAATAGTTCATCAGGAATTAAAGGCACCAACCACATTCGAGTGATATAAACTGCAGCTATGGAAGGAATCCCAAAAATAAAAACTGTTTTAAAATCGGCTCTTTTTTGCAAGGCACTTTGCATGCCGCCAACCAAGGCAGTAGAACCCACAATAAATAATGAATAGGCTGTTGCCAATATTGGATTGACCCCCATTACATAGACCAGAATGGGCACAGTAAGAATAGAACCACCGCTACCGATCAGACCAAGTGAAACACCAACAACTACCGCAAGAATGTAACCTAATATTTCCATCATGTTTTTT
>CANKAT010000050.1 GCA_947479815.1 Sphingobacteriaceae bacterium | reverse complement strand
TAATCTATATATTCAGAAACCGAGAATATATAAATAAATTATATTTGATAATATTTTTAGTATTTTCAAATATTAATTATACTTTTGGAGACATAAAACTAAAATAATGAGCAACGCAGATAAATTAAAAGCTTTACAGCTAACGCTAGATAAACTTGAAAAATCATACGGTAAAGGTACCGTTATGAAATTAGGAGATAATGCAGTTGAAGCCATTGAATCTATATCAACTGGTTCAATTAGCCTTGACATTGCATTAGGAATTGGTGGATTACCAAAGGGTAGGGTCATTGAGATCTATGGCCCAGAATCTTCTGGTAAAACTACACTTGCTATTCATGCCATTGCTGAAGCACAGAAAAAAGGAGGCATTGCTGCTTTTATTGATGCTGAACATGCTTTTGATAAATTTTATGCCAGTAAACTTGGTGTTGACATTGAAAACCTATTGATCTCACAACCTGACAATGGAGAACAGGCTTTAGAAATTGCTGATAATTTAATCCGCTCAGGAGCAATTGATATAATTGTAATTGACTCTGTTGCTGCCTTAGTACCAAAAGCTGAGATCGAAGGTGAAATGGGGGATTCAAAAATGGGTCTTCATGCGCGTTTAATGTCGCAAGCCTTACGTAAATTAACCGGAACCATTTCAAAAACAGGATGTTGCTGTATTTTCATTAACCAGCTTCGTGATAAAATCGGGGTTATGTTTGGCAGTCCAGAAACAACTACGGGAGGTAATGCACTTAAATTCTATGCCTCTGTACGTTTAGACATTCGCCGTATCTCTCAAATTAAGGATACTGATGAAGTTTCTGGAAATAGAGTGAAAGTGAAAGTAGTTAAAAACAAATTGGCTCCCCCATTCCGAATTGCTGAGTTTGACGTAATGTTCGGAGAAGGTATTTCCAAAGCCGGAGAGATCATCGATCTTGGTGTTGATTTTGAGATCATTAAAAAAGCAGGATCATGGTTTAGCTACGGTGATACTAAACTAGGTCAGGGGCGTGATGGTGTGAAACAACTATTACTTGATAATCCTGATCTGATGGATGAACTGGAAGCTAAGATAAAAGAAACAGTTACTGCTGATAAGCTCGAAGAAAAAGTATAAACATAAAAAACCCGCTTTCAACAAGCGGGTTTTTTTATGCACTATTTTTAAATGAATGGCCTAATTAACCTTCAGCTGTTTTTGCAACCAATTATCCATATTTTCTTTTTGTTCGGGATACATCCAATGGCCAGTTTCTAATGCTAAAAACAAAGATTTAGGTGCAGTAATCACATTGTATGCAGCATACATGGAGGTTGGCGGACAAGTTTCATCATTGAAACCCCAACTATACATACCCGGCACTTTAATAAGTTTCGCAAAATTCACAACATCATAATAACCTGTGGTTTTTACCTTGTCAGGAGTGCTTCCTGTATTTACATTGTCCTTATTAAATAAATTTGGCCATCCGCCTGCACGACCAATCATGAATCCAGTAAGGTCACTTAGTGCTGGATAATAAGCACCTAAAAACTTCACTCTTGAATCTAAAGCTGCTGTAACAATAGACAATGCTCCCCCCTGACTGCCTCCAGTTACACCAAGATTGGAACCGTCAAACTGAGGCAGAGATGTTAAAAAATCATTCGCTCTAATACAGCCCATATACACCCTCTTATAATAGTAGCGCTCACGATCCTCTAGATTTGAAGCCTGATACCCAGATAATGCTCCAGCTGCCAGATTGGTATAGACCACCGGATCCATAATTACAGGGACTCCATGAATGCCAATCTCCAAGGTGATCACTCCTTTCTCTGCAGTGGCAACATCGCCATTATATGGCCTTACACCAGCGCCAGGAACCCTTAGCAAAGCAGGATACTTTCCTTCCTTTTTAGGAACGCATAATATTCCATATAGCCTACTTCCTAAACGAAAATTCTGAAGATTAATATGATATACATTTACCTTTTCAGTTGAGCGTTCAGGCAATAAGGTCATGCGGGCATCCAATGGTATTTTAGCCAGATCGGCCTTTGCATTATCCCAAAATTGAACAAAATCAGCCGGACTGCTAGCTGCTGCAGGTTTAATTTGGTTTGCATCAAAACCAACAGTGGCCAGGCCTCTATATTTTTTACCATTTACTTCAGCTGTAACTATGCACCGATAAAACCCAGGGGTTTTCATGGTGCCTGCACTAATTGTGTGAAGACCGCCAGCCAATTGCATAGAATCTTTCATCTCAGGCGCCATTCTTTCAGGACCGAGTTCATAGTTAACCTTTACATTCTTTAAAGGATTGCCATATTGCAAAACAGAAACATTGAACTTAACTTTTTCTCCTGTTTTATATTGCCAATCCGTATGATCGGGCGCCACAATGACCTTCACATTCTGCTCCACTGGCTGGGCAAAACCCTGCATGATAGCAATAGCGAATAACAGAATTATCAAAAACGATTTTATTTTTTTCATTGTTTTTTGTTTTTTTTCACAAAAGGAATATCAATTTCTGGAATTTGCCTTGTTCTCCAATTTGCTGATGAATAAATAATTAACGCTTTCAAATTCGTCAATAATAGCGTTTAAAGCAAATTTATTTTCAAGCGAAATAATCAAGAAATATAGAAATAAAAGCCTCAAGATTAAAAGAAGCTTGAAATATGGAAGAAAAAATTACGGATTATAATATTAAAGCAATACTATTTACCCTTAGTCATGAAGTACATGAACCAGACTCCAAAAACCACAAGAAAACCAAGGACATACAAACCAATTTTGCCTTTACGTTTATCCTGACGCATAACCCAGATTAATAATCCAGTTAATGGTATTAAAAAGACTAAAAAGAAAATAATACTTGCTGCGCTCATCATTTATTTAAGAAGTAAATCTCGTGTTTTATAATTTATATTACGAATGAAAACAATTAAAACTGCATGCGGGCCATTGGAGCAATATCTTGACCAACAAAATCCTGTTTAAGAAATTTATAATGCCCCGCAATTGCAATCATGGCCGCGTTATCCGTACAATATTCAAATTTTGGAATGTAAACCTTCCAATTTAGACCTGGAGCCGAATCATTTAGTGCAGCTCTTAAACCAGAATTAGCTGAAACTCCACCTGCAATCGCAATACATTGTATATTATATTGGTTAGATGCTTTCTTAAGCTTATTCAATAATATAGAAATGATTCTTTCCTGAACTGAAGCACAAATATCAGAAAGGTTATTTTTTAAAAAATCCTGATCCTCCTTTACCCGATCACGTACAAAATACATGATCGATGTCTTTAATCCGCTAAAGCTAAAATCCAATCCTTGTATCTGAGGTTCAGGAAATTTAAAGGCAAACTTATTTCCCTGTTGTGCATACTTATCAATTAACGGGCCGCCAGGATAGGGTAAACCAAGTAGTTTTGCTGTTTTATCAAAGGCCTCTCCGGCAGCATCATCAGTTGTCTGACCTACAATTTCCATGTCAAAATGATCCCTTACAAGCACTATCTGTGTATGTCCACCAGAAACGGTTAGACATAAAAATGGGAAAGAAGGCTTATCATCGGCAATAAAATGAGCGAGAATGTGTGCTTGCATATGATTTACCTCGATTAGAGGAAGTCGATTTGCGAGTGCAAAAGCCTTTGCAAAAGACGTACCAACTAAAAGCGAGCCTAATAATCCCGGACCACGAGTAAATGCTACCGCATCAATCTCATTTTTATGTATTTTTGCATTAGATATAGCTTGATGAACGGCGGGAATTATATTTTGTTGATGAACCCTAGAGGCCAACTCAGGAATTACACCGCCATAATTTTGATGGACAACCTGACTGGCAATAATGTTGGAGCGAATTTTGCCATCCACACAAATTGATGCAGAAGTATCGTCACATGAAGATTCAATGCCCAGGATGATTGCCAAAATTATAGAGTTAAATTGTTATAGATCATATTAAAAACAAATTTATCAAAAAAGCACTTAAAATAACTCTTCGGATACTGGCAACATTTTTATTGCTGCTCATTGTACTTTTTTTGTCGCTGCAATATAAGCCGGTACAAACTTATATTGCAAAAAAAACAGCAAAATATCTGTCCGCTGAGCTGAAAACAAAGGTCTATGTTGGAGGCTTGCATATTAAACCATTCAAATCACTGGTACTCGACACCTTGTATGTTGAAGACCGTGAAAAAGACACCTTGTTATTCTCACCCAAATTTACAGTTGAACTAAATTTCATTTCATTAAAGCGGAGAACGCTATCAGTAAATAACGTCCAAATGGACAATGGGAAAATCTATTTGAAAAAATATAAGGATAATTCTACAAATCTGGCCTTTATCATAAACTATTTCGATACCGGTAAAAAATCGCCTAAAAAGAAAACAGGCAAAGCCTTTGACTTAATTCTTAATAAAATTGTTCTCAACAATATCGCATTCAAATACAAAAACTTAAATAGTATCAAACCTGTCAATGGAATAAACTTTAACGATATCTATTTAAATAACTTCAGCAGTACGATCCTTGATCTGGATACTAAAAATCACCTAGTTAGTCTTGGGGTGAAAAGCATGACATTTAAAGAGAAAAGCGGATTTTATTTAAAAAACCTAAGTACCAATGCTACAATCGATACCAATCAGATGGAGTTCAGGAATCTTCTTCTTGAAACACAGAACAGTAAAATAAGAAACTACTTACTTTTTAAGTATTCGAAATTCAAAGACTTCAGACAGTTCATCAGCAAGGTATATCTGAAATCAGATTTAAGGAACACTAAATTAAACAGTTCTGACATTGCCTTCTTTTCACCGAATTTGGCTAAATCCGCTGTGATTTTTCAGCTCAACGGAAAAATATCAGGATATGTAAATAACTTGAAGGCAAAGGGGCTGACCATTCAAAGCGGGCAGGCTAGTTACGTAAAAGGAAATTTTTCAATAAAAGGCCTTCCATTAATCAAAGAAACTATAATGGACCTGGATTTTGAACAGGTTTCAACCAACAAACAGGATATTGATTTTATCCTAGCACGTGCCACAGGCTCAAAAAAATCTATTATCCCCGAGATTGCGAACAAATTGGGCACCATTAACTTCAAAGGTCGATTTACTGGATATATCAATGATTTCAAATCTATAGGCGAGTTTAAAACCAAGGCTGGCCGTTTGATAACTGATATCAACATGAAGATTGGTAAAAATTCTGTCCCCACTTACAGTGGAATATTAAAGGCCTTTGACTTTAACATCGGCGAAGTATTGGACAGGAGTGATCTAGGAAGAACTACCCTGTCTGCCACCATTTCAGGCACAGGATTCAAGATCAAAAGTCTGCAAGAAAAAATCAAATCAGATATAAAATATGTTGACTATAATGGGTACAGATACAGTAATATAAATGTTGATGGTAACTTTAACAATAATATATTCAATGGGCAAATCAAAGTAGACGACAGCAATGTAGAACTTGATTTCAAAGGCAATATTAATCTGAATCCACAAAGACCCATCTTTAATTTTCATGCAATGATCAGAGGTGCAAATTTGCACAAACTGAATTTCATGAAAGATACCATTCAGTTTGATGCAGAATTAAATACAAATTTTTCAGGCTCCAATCTTGAAAATATTGAAGGCTCTGTTGCATTAAGCAAAATTCAATTAACTAACCCACAAAATTCTTTCATCGTTGATTCTGTCAATTTGAAAGCTATCGGAACTGGATCACAACGCTCACTAAATATAGGTTCGGATATACTCGATGCCAGCATTAAAGGGCAATATGACTTAAAAGCATTGCCTTCCTATTTCAAATCGGTAGCAAGCAGGTATATTCCTTCACTGGGTTTGAAATTTGCAACACCGGGCAAACAGAATTTCGAATTCAGTTTAAACATTAAATATTTTGATCCGATAAGTATGCTATTGATTCCAGATCTGAAAGTTCCGGAACAAGCAAACTTCAATGGCAAGTTTGTTTCATCACAAAACATTGCCAATTTAAATGGATTTATTAAGTTGATACAATACAAAAAAATTAAGATCAATGACCTGATTATTGATGAGAGTACTTCAGATAAGGCAATGAACCTGTTCATTACCTCCGACCGAGTTGACCTTTCGGACAGTCTCTATATCAAAAATGTCAATATTGCGAATATCCTTAAAAACGATAGCTTAAGTCTGAATATTAAACTTTCAGACAAAAATGCAATCAATCAGCTGGATTTAAACTCATTGGTAGAATTTAGAACAGAAGGAGAGGAAAGAATTCGCTTAAGTGTTTTACCATCTGATGTAATCATAAACAAAGAGATTTGGAAAATTCAGGAAAAAGTTAGTTTCAGCTTTGATGAAGGAAGAGAGAAAGATCAGGTATTTAGCTTATTCAGGCGAACAAAAATTTCAGGCTTTGAGCTTTTCAAGGACAATCAAATGGTAACCATTAATGGAATCATTTCAAAAAATCCAGAAGATAAGTTACTCATAGGTTTCAATACCTTTAAACTAACCACATTCAATTCTCTTACTAAACCAAAAGGTATAACATTGAATGGAACACTAAATGGTGAGGCTACTCTTTCCGGATTGGGAGGAACTCCAAATTTAGAAGCTGGGATTAAGATTGACAGTCTCAATTTTAATAAAATAAGTCTTGGAGACCTTAAAATGACTGCAGGGCTTGATAATTCATCAAAACTCATCAATGTTAAAATGGACATTGTAGACAAGGGTAAAACCACTCTTGATATAGAAGGAACTTACAATGCCAATAGTGATCAGAATAGGCTAGACATGAACGTCTTGATGAAAGACAATGATGTGGCACTTTTTCAGCCATTACTTAAAAACCTAGTTTCAAAAATGTATGGAAAAGTATCTGCTGAACTTACCATAAGCGGAAAACTTAATAACCCCCAAATCAACGGTAATCTTTCCTTAAATGAAGCAGGAATGACCATAAATTATCTAAAAACTCCTTATAAAATAACAGATAAAGTTGGCGTTGAAAATAGCGTTATCAAACTAACCAACCTTAAATTAAAAGACATTAAAAACAATGAAGCCATCGCAAATGGAACCGTTGATATGTCCAATCCCAATAATCCAGAGATCCATTTAGACATTCAGGCTACTAATTTTATGGCTTTGAATACAACATCCAAGGATAATCCCCTTTATTATGGGGTAGCATTTGGTACCGGAGCCTTTAGCTTTAATGGTCCATCAAATGACATGAAGATTATTATTAACGCAAAAACAGAGCCGGGAACAATTTTTAACATCCCGCTAAACTCATCCGCTACGGTGAGTAAAAATGATTTCATCACTTTTGTAGCCAAAGATTCATCATTAAACAAGCCCAAATTAACTTCGTTTAAAGGCCTAACGATGGACTTCGATCTTCAGGTTGATGAAGACACAGAAGTTAATATATTCACAGATCTAGGTAGATTATCCGGACGGGGCAAGTCACAATTCAGTTTAAATATTACTACTCTTGGAGACTTTGAGATGTATGGTGATTATCAGATCAGCAGTGGTAAATTCCAGTTTACCGCACAAGACTTCATTAACAAACTCTTTAAAATTAGTGAGGGTGGGTCAATCCGCTGGACCGGCAATCCTATGGAGGCTGCTATAAACCTGAAAGCTTTATATGAAGTTCGTGCGGGTATCGATCAGCTTTATTTAGCAGCTGGACGGCCACCTCAAAACAATCAAAAAGTAGCAACTGAAGCAGTCATGAATTTAAGCGGGCCACTGCTAAGTCCCAATATTGCATTCGACATCAATTTTCCTGCTAATGCATCTATCAAAGATGAATTGCAGTCTTATCTGAGTGATATAAATAATACCAATCAGCAGGCATTAAGTTTAATTGTAAGAAGGTCATTTGCCGGCAGTGCCAACCAGAGCAACGGAATTGGAGGTATCGCAACTTCAACATTCATCAGTGCAGGATCAGAATTATTCTTCAATCAGTTGAATACTATTCTAACTCAATCATTAAACCTGAATTTTGTAGATCTTAATATTCGATCATTCAATGAAGCTAGTGCATCCCTCCGATTTTTAAATGACCGTTTAATACTTACTGGCGGTGTGACAGACCGAACAAACAACAGACGTTCATTTTCAGACTTCTCAGTTATCGGAGGCGGGTCACTGGTTGCCCATGATGTGGAAGCATTATATTTGATCAAAAAGAATGGAGATCTTGTTCTCAGAGCATCAAACAAGTTGAATAATAATAGCTTCCTGAGCAACCTATCCAATGATGATTATGTAAGTGCAATAGGTTTAGTGTATCGTAGAGATTTCGATAGCTTTAAGGAGCTCCTTGGAATCCTTATTGGAAATAAAAGAAAAGAAGAACGCGAAAAAAATAATCAAAAACCTGTTCAGGATATCAATGCTATAAAACCTGAAGAATCAGAGCCTAAAAAAAATTAACTATTCTTCATGATGGAATGACCCATCTTATCACGTTTTGTTTTCAGATATAGTTCGTTATGAATATTGGATTTAATTTCAATAGGAATATTTGATACTACCTCTAAACCATACCCAATTAAACCAGAACGTTTGGTTGGGTTATTTGACATCAACCTCATTTTCTTAATACCAAGGCTTCTTAATATCTGGGCGCCAATACCATAATCACGCTGATCCATTGGGAATCCCAACTGCAAATTTGCATCTACTGTATCCAAACCATTTTCCTGAAGATTATAAGCATGTAACTTATTAATCAATCCAATACCACGACCCTCTTGATTCATGTAAATGATTACCCCTTTACCTTCTTTCTCGATCATTTCCATCGCTTTATGCAACTGAGGGCCACAATCGCAACGGCATGATCCAAAAATATCACCGGTAATACATGAACTATGCACGCGTACAAGAACTGGCTCACCTTCATCCCAGCTCCCTTTTATCAAAGCAAGATGCTGATCACCAGTAGTTATTTGTGTATAAGCTACCATTTCAAAATCACCCCAGTGGGTAGGTAATTTAACAGAAACCTCTTTTTTTATCAAAGATTCTGTTTTTAACCTGTAAGAGATCAGATCCTTTATGCTGATTATTTTAAGATCAAATTGTTTGGCAATGATCAGAAGATCTGGCAATCTAGCCATTTCGCCGTCCTCTTTCAATATTTCAACCAGCACACCAGCAGGTTCAAGCCCTGCCATACTGGCAAGATCAACAGCTGCTTCAGTATGGCCAGCTCTTCGTAGAACACCGCCATGCTTGGCTATTAATGGAAATATATGACCCGGACGGCCCAATTCTTCAGGAGTAGTTTTAGGGTCGATAAGAGCAAGAATGGTTTTTGAACGATCAGAAGCAGAAATTCCCGTTGTACATCCATGCCCAATAAGATCCACAGAAACTGTAAAATTAGTCTCAAAAGCTGCTGTATTATTTCCAACCATTAAATCAAGTCTCAATTCCTTACAGCGTTCTTCAGTTAATGGAGCACAGATCAAACCACGACCATGTGTAGCCATAAAATTTATTATTTCCGGTGTTGCATTGGAGGCTGCTGTTAAAAAATCGCCCTCATTCTCTCTATCCTCATCATCAACAACAATAATAACCTTGCCTTCTTTAATATCGTTTATTGCTTCTTCAATTGTATTGAACATATTATTTGGATTGTTTGGCGAGCGGTTTAAAAATCGATAATAAAAAAATTACCTGTGCAATGCAACCGACGTAATTTGCTTTCAAATTTAAGTATTTTTTTACACCTACGATTTCATATCCATTTAAATCAGTCAATGCTATGCAATAAAAAATTAGAACCTATTCCAGGTTCTTAGCAAAGAGTCGTTTAAACCATCGCTTATAAAAATCAAGATCGAAAAGTGCCGAATCAACCGTTGCTTTATACGTAAGAAAAATTCCCAAAGGAGTCAAGGTAAAGATTGCAATCCACATCCCAATAAATGGGGTCAGTGTGCCTTCCTTAACTGATTTCTCTCCAATGGTTGAAATAATATGATAAAGCAGAAAAAATAATACTGACATAACTACAGGCAAGCCCAGCCCCCCCTTTCGAATAATCGCTCCTAATGGTGCACCGATAAAAAAAAGAACAAGGCAAGAAATAGCTAGCGTAAATTTCCTGTTTAACTCGATTAAAAAGCCCCGCATGCGCAAATCATTATCATCAATAAACAATTCTTTACGGCTTAAAATATCTTTTATAGATCTAATCTGATCTTTGGCTGTTTGCACAGATCGGATTCTTTTGTCTACAGGAACGATTTCCAATACATCTTTATACTTTTTAATGACCTTTATAGGTCCTTTGGGATTCAATGAGTCGGTACGATAGGTACGTGCAAGGAGTGTAAGATCTCTATATGTTGAGCGAAGATTACTATCACCTTTGAGCTCAAAGGAATCTCTATAAAAGTTAAGCTGTTTCAAATTGAGCATTGCATAATTTGACTTGAACAGCTCTTCATCAGTTCGTTTTAGCTGGAAACCAGACAAATCAAATTTTTGCTCAGTTTCCTTAAATTCTGTCCGCATAAGCCTTTGCCTTGGATTATATGTACCCGTAGATCCGGGGGTCTCTTCATAACGCTTTCCATCCTTAAGTTTCAAAACCAAAAGCTGATCATCATCAGTGATGAACATCTGCCCTTCTTTAGCCATCAGCACATTGACATTTCCGCTGGTTGTATTTCGCTCATAGATAAGAACATCATGGAGCGTTTGATCGGAATCCTTTTTCTTAACACGAATTGAATAGCCAGGAATACTGTTATTGAAGATTCCTTCTTTAATCAAGAATGCTGCCTTTTGATTGCGAACATCATATAATAAAGAACCCATTTTCAGATTGGCAACAGGTAGCATATAATCAGAAAAAAGAAATGCAGCAACACTGAGCATGCTTACACCAATGATTAAAGGCATCATTGCTTTTTGAAGGGAGATACCAGCAGATTTAATAGCTACGAGTTCGTAATTTTCACCGAGGCTACCAAAAGTCATAATGGAGGATAGAAGTATGGCTAGAGGAAGTGCCATAGCAACATTTGTCGCAGATGCATACATCAGCAACTCAAGAATTACATACCACTCAAAGCCCTTTCCAATCAGATCATCGATGTATTTAAACAAAAATAACATCAACAAAATGAACATGACAATGAAAAAGGTAACAATAAAAGGCCTTATAAAGGCCTTAAATACCAATAAGTGTACTTTCTTCACAGGTATAAAAATAGAGAAAATTTATCTCTATGCCCCTAATACGCTAATCAAATATTGAATCTGATTATCCCATATCAGCTTACGGTCAGTTATTGCGTCTTCAGGTGCAAAATCAGTAATTGAAAGAGCAACATCATTGGTTAATTCGTCTTGAACAATCTCCATTTCAAAATAGCAATGGGGCTCATCTTCCAACCATTTAAATTTAACCAGTTTATTTTCTTTGATTGATAGTAATTTTGCTTTTTGCTGATCACCATCCCAGGTAAATGTATAAACCTGATCCCTATAGGTTACATCATCAGCAAACCATTGAGCCAAACCATTGGGCTCATTTAAAAAGCCAAACAATATTTTAGGAGATGATTTTACCTCGTATTCTACATTGAACTTTATCTTTTCTGCCATTCCTTTATTTATTTACATCGCTTGGCGACTTTTTTTTCTGATTAGTTTCTAAAGAAAAGTAATTTCCTCTATATTTGCAACTCTGTTTTGAAAGGCAGTGTTGTATGAATTATTTAAGGGTAAAAAGATTCCAATTAATTTTCAGATCTGTCCTAAGATAAATCATTAACCAACAACAAACAAGATAAATTCGGCGGGGTAGCTCAGATGGTTAGAGCGCAGGATTCATAACCCTGAGGTCGGCAGTTCGATCCTGCTCCCCGCTACAAAAGCTATCTTCCGGTAGCTTTTTTTTATTTAAACAACTTTGGTAGGCTCCAGATTATTCTCGGTACAGTTCTCCCGATAGCTATCGGGACTGCTCCCCGCTACAAAAAGCGATTGATACTAAAGCGTATTATAAAACACAAAAACTTTTGTTAAGTCATCGTGTTTCTTGAAATCTATTTTTTCGTTTTTAATAAAATCGGCTATTTCAGCAGATTTAGATTTAAATAACTCCAAAAAATCTTTCCGGGAAGGCTTAAATTTTGACATCACATTATCCTGAAATACATAATAAATTGCATTATCAACAAATTTTTTCTCTGTAGTTGGCGAATTATAAAGCTTTACTTCAATTAAAGTTTTGGTGCTCTTTAATAAGAGTTTAATTCCTCCATCAAATAAAACTTGGTAATAGGATTTCCTATTAAAATTATCAATATCCGGAAAACCATTCCTGTAAATCTCAAGTTTATCCTTTAGCACTAATGAAAATCCGGCAACTGGTAAAGCAAAGCCTAGCATCGATCCATCTTTCGGATTTTTAAAAAAAAGCTCGTCTTTATACAGGTTATACTTCAAATCTACATCCTTATAAGAAACCTTGTTCCCCTGCTCAACAGTACCTTTTAACCAATCATCCAATAAATACGGTGATCCTGAAATATCAGAACTTAAATTTTCAACTAAAGGCTTACCCTTCAGATCAGATATATTTTGAATAAACTGAGCTTTTAAACTGAACGTAAACAAGAAAAAAATAAGAATTGTAGTGTAAATTTTTAACATGACTGAGCTATTTATAAGTTATAACGTATACTTTTCGCCGAAAATTCTTCAAGGCAACTAAATTTAAACACATATTTTTAGAAAACTACTATATGCTGTATTTGAATACCATAATGCTTTAAAAAATCATACATTCTTTAACGAATAAAAGATACGAATCACTCCTGTCGTTTGATACTAGCCTAGTAAAAATACATCCTGATCAATTCCTAACATGATCGATTAAAAATTACCATGTTGCTTTTTTGAAAAATTCAACATATTAATCGGCTTTTTCAATGCGATTAATTAATTCCTCAATCAATATCAGTTACTAGTCACATTTCAGCAAGTAAATTTGAAAACCTATACCACCAATTATTTTATATCAAATTCTTTCTGCTCATTGGTAGTACTCCTCATTTAATATGTTCAATAAGCATACAGCACTCAAGAAGAAATATTCATTATAAATTCCAGATTTCATTCCTACTTATGAGAAACAAATCTGTTCTAACTATTTGCCGATAATTTTTTATTATTATTTGGAACAAGTCTAAATAAATTTTAGATTTGACCTTAATTAGAATCATTCCAATTTAATTTAATGAATAAATATACGATATGCCTGAGTATCTGGATGGGAATTGTGGGTCAGGCATTTGGACAAAAAGCAAGTATAAAAGGTCAGGTCAACACGATAAAAAATGAGCCTGTTATCGGGGCAAATATCATTTTAAAAGGTACTGTACGTGGAGTTCAAACCAACTCTAAAGGTGAGTATCTACTTAAAGGACTTTCATCGGGAAAATACACGATTGCAGTAAGCTACCTCGGTTTCAGAAATAAAGAGTTTATTCTTGAATTAACTGAAAATCAAAATTCTACTATTAACTTCCAGTTAGAAGAGGAGGGCTTAACTCTTGGCGAAGTAACTTTTTTAACTTCAAGAGGAATTAGGGGTAATGAAATTCTTGCCGAAACAAAAGACTTCAGTATTTATGCTGGCAAAAAAAACGAAGTGATTAAACTGGATAACATCAATGCCAATTTGGCTATGAATAACAGTAGGCAGATCTTTGGAAAAACACCCGGCATTTCCGTTTGGGAAAATGACGGATCAGGTATCCAACTTGGCGTAGCATCCAGAGGATTAAGCCCTAATCGTTCATGGGAATTCAATGTTCGAATGAATGGCTATGATATTACACCTGATCCAATGGGTTATCCGGAAGCCTATTATACTCCACCAATGGAGGTTGTTGACCGGATTGAAATTGTTCGTGGCGCTTCTTCCCTTCAATATGGCCCGCAGTTTGGAGGGCTAATGAATTTCATCCTCCGCAAGCCAGATATTTCAACCCGACTCACTTTCGAATCCCAAAATACGGTAGGAAGTAACGGACTTTTCAGCACGTTTAACTACATCGGCGGTACAGAAGGTAGATTAAGCTATACCGCATACTATCAAAAACGTGTAGGCAATGGATGGAGAGACAATAGTTATTACAATACCGATCATGCTCATCTTGAATGGAATTATGCACTTACTAAAAAATTGAAGTTAGGCACTGAAATTACCTATATGACAACTAAAAGTCAGCAAGCAGGCGGTTTAGGAGATATTCAGTTTAATCAGAATCCCAGACAAAGTCTGCGAAGCCGAAACTGGTTCAATACTCCCTGGCTGATTCCATCCATCAGCGCAGAATACATTCTCAATGATAAAACTAAACTGAGTTGGAAAGCCTTTGGAACCTTTGCCGAAAGAAATAGTGTTGGTTTCGTAAAAGCAATCAACATTGCCGACGACTTAAGCAATAGGCAGGTAGACAGAGATTATTACAAAACCTACGGTACAGAATTAAGAATTCTTACTGATTATAAATTATTCGGATTAAACAACACTTTGGCAACTGGCTTACGATATTTTAAAGGTCAAATTGATCGCAAACAGTTAGGAAAAGCTGATGCAGGAATTGAGATGAATTACGACCTGGCAGAGGGATTGTATCCTCGCGATTTAGATTATAGAAACATTAATAGAGCGGCATTTGCAGAAAATATTTTTCGCATCAATAAAAAATTATTGTTTACTACCGGATTAAGGGTCGAAAACGTCAACTCACAAATGGAGGGACGGTTCAATATAGTTAATGGACAAGGCATCAACCTAAGTCCTGCCACACGACTGCGTAATTTCTTGCTCTTGGGTGCAGGTGCAGAATACCATATCCTGCCAAGTTCGGAAATTTATTCGAATTTTTCAGAGGCATACCGCCCTGTTTTGATTTCTGACCTCACTCCACCCGCAACAACCGATGTTATTGACCAAACATTAAAAGATGCGAAAGGCTATAATTTCGATATTGGATACCGCGGAAAAATGAGCAATTTCCTGAATTTTGATATTAATTATTTTAACCTCCAATATACTAATCGAATAGGAACTATCTCCCAAATAAGTAATGGTCAAAGTTATCAGTTTCGCACTAATCTAGGCAGATCTGTGAGTAAAGGGTTTGAGGCCTATATTGAGTTTGATCCGGTTTCGGCTTTTATGAGCAGTCCAAAAGCAGGTAATCTAAGTATTTTTGCATCATTGGCGTTTATAGATGCCACATACCACGATTTTAAAACCACCACCATTAATAACGGGCAAATTATAACAGGTAACCTTGCCGGAAACCGCGTTGAAAATGCACCTGCCCAAATCAATCGTTTTGGAGCAAGCTATGCTAAAAAGGGATTTTCTATCACCTGGCAACTGAGCTCTGTAGGAGAGGCGTATGCCGATGCTGCAAATACCCGAGTTGCAAATACAGCTGCTACCACTGGGCTAATCCCTTCCTATCAAGTTCAGGATTTATCAGCCAGCCTTAAGTTTCTTAAAAACTACAATCTGAAAGCCGGCGTAAACAACCTGACGAATAAGTACTATTTTACCCGCCGTTCAGGAGGTTACCCAGGTCCGGGTATTTTACCTGCAGATGGCCGCATTGTTTATATTTCAGGCGGAGTAAAATTCTAAAAAATAACTTAACTGTTAATATTAGACCGCTGTAGTTACCAACAGCGGTTTTTTATTTTGAGATAAAATTCTAATTAAGCTATTGACATAGAGAAACCCATAATATAATCCCTAATCATCGCCAGAACTCCTGATCCTGCTTAAGGCCACGCACTCCATAAATCACTGCCGGACTTCCAACTTCAAGAGCACCTAAATCAGGTGCTTTTTGGCGGAAATAATCATTAACGTTTGGGATAATAACACCAGCATCCACAGCCTTTCCCTTAGGATTAAGTTTAAAATTAAGATCTACTCCGAAATAAACAGGACTAGGCTTATCTGATTTAGCTGCCTGAATCGGCTTCTGAAGGTTTTCAAAAACATCATAATCTAGTGTTATACCATGAGCTTCAAGACCACTAGCGTTAGTTAAACTCTGCAAGGTTTTAAATCCTTCTCGCTCCCCTTTTGGAGACAACCACACATATTGATTTTCAGGGCTTTCAGTACCACGATTTGGCCTATACCCGTTATAATCAGCTATTGAATACGGGGTTGTATAAGGGAAAGCAGCAACTATTGTTGGCCCGTCCGCACCAAGAAATAAATTATTTCGGTAGTTAGAATTTGGATGTCCCCCTCCAGAATTGTTCTCTGTGATAAAGGTGTTATGGTAGACCATAAGCCCCGGAACTCCTCCATGAATTTTAAGCGCACCTCCCTGCCCTATATTATACATAACATTTCTAATGTAATAGGCCGGTCCTCCAAATACAGGCTGTGCACTTATTCCACTCTCGGCTGCATTTATTCCTCGATTTCGCATGATGCGAATATTGTGCACACCACCATCTGCTTCAATAAAATCATCAACCAGCAGATGTAAATCATTGTTATAGATATCAATCGAAACTGCTTTTAAGTCCTGATCCTTTTCAGGAGTACCATACGTTGATATTCCAATTGCATCATGGAAAAAGGCAATTGAATTATTAGCAATTACATGCCCTGGGCCATAAATCATGATCCCATAGTAAGAATCCATTAGATGCGTTCCGTAAGGAATCAAACCTTCACGATGAGCAGCCCAACCGTACATCCTGTATCGATCATCGCGGCCAATGATGACATTATCCTGAATTAGAAAGTTCTTTGAACCCGCAAATTCTGTCCGAATACCCTCGCCAACATCCTCAAAACGACAATTCCGTATGGTCAGATTGCTTGCACCCGCCAAATGTTTTCGACCTGCGTCAAATACTCTGCCTACATTCCTAAACGTAAGCCCCTGAAAAATATGATGGTCGGTTGCCATCACATTAAATAAGTTAGCGGCTCCCGCTCCATCAAAGATAACCTCCCCGTCTCCAGCAGCCTCAATAACAATGGGGCGCTCGGCAGTACCTTTTGCTGTAAAAAAATATGTCCCATCGAATGGAATATTATTCCAATCTGGATAGTTAAGAAGTACCCCCTGATAAAGTCCGCCATGTATTTTAATGATATCTCCAGGTTGAACTTTATCTTCACTCACCACATACCAATCTCCCTTAGTATCTTTCGAACCGTTATATGCAGAAACTAAACCCGGATAATTAGGCTCTTCTTTCACACCCGTATAATACTGGGAATATACATGCCTTACTCTTCCTCCACTGGCAGCCTTAGGCTCAGCACGTGTAGCAATATTCACTACCTTAACTGCTTCACCTTCAACCCCATCGGGATCTTCTAATGTGAATCGGGCCTCATACTTTGTGTTTGAAGTAAGATCCAAAATACTTCCAGCAAACATATGGGGAGTTGTGTAATTGATTCCCGCTCTTTCTAGATGTTCGCCACCAATCCTAAGCAAAGGCATCCCCTTTTTCCATTCTTTAGTAGATTCTGCTATTCGATATTCAACCTTTACCGTAGCATTTCGATTTTCATCGCCATCGATATACCATTCGAATCCCAAATTTTCAAGTGTTGGTGGTTCAATAATGAAATTTTTTCCTTTAACCTTATCTTGAGCTTGTGAAAAATATGGGAATAAAAATAGTATGATAGTAAATCCCCCCATTAGGTATTGTAACAGTCGACCATTAAAAAGGATATTTTTCGGTAAGCCTTCCTTTTGAAAAGAACATTTTTTCATTTTAGATAGATTTAATAAGTTAATTATTCAATTTAGATGATAATTCAGGTATTTCAAAACCTCTATTACAATTTTTAGAGGTATATAAATATATCGAGATACTCTTTTATTTATTTTCTAGATTATTTCATAGTAAAACTGCCTTCAAGATAATTAATTTGGCTCTATTTCTTAAAGCATTGCATAAACAGTTAAAAAATAATCTCACTGAATGATCAATTACATAATAAGTTTATTTTTTTAGCTCCTATAAAATCCTAGTTACAATCCTTCTGCACCCAAAGGGTCTATTTGGATCAGTTTTTTCAATGCTAACTCTCGGTAACAATCTGGAAGATCAAAATGCTTTAAAATTCCAGGAACAAGGGTAGATAATGGCCAGTTAAACGCTGCATTTTCAGTAATAGTAGAATAACTTCTTAATGCATTCTTCAACGTGACTTGTTTAACCTGTTTTGAAAGTACCGCAGCAAATGTTGCAGGGATTGTACCCCAACCCTTGGCAGCCAGATGAATTTCTTCATGTCCACAGGAAATAAGCCAATCAATGATTCGAATCAAATCGAAAGTTTTTTGTCCGGTATATGGATAATTAAGCATGATACTATGTGCTGCATAAAAATAGTCATTGCCATAGGCCCCGAAAAAATCATCACCACAGGTGTTAGGTTTTGATTCTCCTATCCCACGTACATCAACAGCATAAACTGCGGAGTCTGGTTCTGAAAGTATAAGTTCTTTCAAAAATGATTCCCCGCGTAATTCAGTATCAGCCGAAAGATGAGATACATACAGAATTGCACGCCGGATACCTGCAGTTGGCCTGGAGATTAGTTCAGAGTCAGATAAGCGATAAACAGGCAAGGCGATCCCCGATTCAGTCTCTACTGCATAAGTAGTAACATGTTTTTTGGGATACATGCGACCAGAATCAGTCCTTAAGATTCGATAATTAGGAGTACCAACACGTACTGGTAGCTTCAAAGTGGAAACAATAAGCTTATTCAATGAATCGCCTTGGGGTGTACCTCTTTTTACTTTTAATGCCTGGGAAGTTTCTTTAGTGAAGGAGGTAAGCGTTCTTGGGCCGGCCTCTCCAACTTGACCATGAGGTGTGCACCAGAGCAATTCAATGTCTTCCAGCTTTAGTTCAGGTTCTGATTTCGCAGCAGATATTCCAGTTATTTTATTGAACCAGGAATACATGGCCTCCCGGTTATGCTTTGAAAAACCATGGTATTCTGGGCCGGCAAAAAATTGAATATTATCTTCTGCTCCCAGTAATTTATAGAGCTTTTTGAGCTCATTAAATGAATTTCGTGCACCACGAACGTCAAAGAAATCCTTTTCCTGACTTAAGAGTATGACAGGTTTGGGAGCCATAGCCGCTATAAAATCAAGATGATCTAGCCCTAGGCTTATTGCTCCCGGAGGGCATTGCTCCATGTCGGCCGGCAACTCATTCTTTAGATTGGTTTCAAATCCAACTACAAAACAGCTAGGCGCTGCCATGGTCAGACGCGACTCAACTCCGCAGAGCCAGGTTGCCTGAGTACCTCCACCCGAATTTCCGGTTACCCCAATATGTTTAGGATCAACTTCGGGTCTGCTCAATAAATAATCAACACAGCGAATACAGTCCCAGGTGAACCAAGAGCTTAAATATTCATCGTTCAACACCATTTGTTTGCCGGTGTAATTATGTTCGGGCACCCCAATTCCATGGAGCGGTTTTAAATCTTTACTCAATAGTTGCACCCGCTCCCCCTGACCGATCGGATCAAAGATCAACACTACATACCCCTGAAGGGCCAAGCCCTGTGCGAAAGATTGATAGATGGGTGTTGCCTTTGCAGGGTCACCATGACCACAAGTTCCGATCACACCAGGCAGCGGAAAACTTCTTCCTTTAGGAACATATAAATTAGCTGTTACAGGAAACCCAGGCCGGCTATCAAAAATAATTTTCTCTATTTTATAAGTATCCCTTTCAATAATTCCGGTGATGCGCGCATTTAATGGCGTTTTATCTGGCCAGGGGCCAAAACACTGGGCAATTTTTGATCGTACATCAAGAATATAGTTTTCAGCATCCTTTTTTGTGTTAAGGGAAGCACGTCTTCTTGCAGAATCTCCCTCAAAAGCTCCAACTCTTTTCTCAAAATGATCCTGCATCATTCTGGGAAAACGATTGAATGGCTTTATTACTTCTTCTGGCAATAAACTATTTTCCAGACCAGTATTTTCTGCCTTAGCGGGCAGGACATTCACTCCGGTGAAACCCAAACCTGCTAGTCCAGCAAGCTTGATAAAATCTCTGCGATTGTTCTTCATTTTAAATTCGAAATCTAAATAAATCATCCCATTTAATTCCTGAAATTAACCTGATCATTAACAAGCTACGACAAGAATATTCCTGATAGCTCAATTTACATAATTGTCAAGTATTTTCAGTGTTAGATTTGATTTACAGTTATGAACAGCTCTAGGTTATGTTATACAAAGGGCTCAAAATGATGGTGCCAATTAACATTATTAAAATAACTCAATAAAAAAACCGCTTTCCATTTATGGAAAGCGGTTTTTTTATTAGTCCGTAATTAGTGAACTTAGAAAAAGATCTATTTAGACTTAGAATTCGGTGGGGTATTAGTCTTTTCAGCCAGTAATAAAGCATTATAAGCATTAACAACACCTCCTGAAACAGATATTTCACTTAGTAATACTCTTTTATTATCACCATCTTCCTTAATCTTAACTTTCTGTTCAACCAATGTTACCGATTTCATAATGATATCTTTGACTTGAAGAGCAGTCAATTTCGGATAGTGAGACCATATCAATGCAGCCAATCCCGAAACTACAGGAGCAGCCATACTGGTTCCATCATTTTCCTTATACTTAGAACCTGGCATTGTTGAATTAATTTTCACACCAGGAGCAAATACGTCAACAGTCTTACCACCAAAATTTGAGAAAGTTGCAACAAGATCTTCATCATTTGTCCAGCCCGTAGCTCCTACTTCAATCCAGGCATCAGCAGTTCCCATCGTAACTCCGGTACTGTCAGTAAACAAACGAGTAGGAAAATTGTCTTCCTTTTCGGTATTCTTGGAGTCATTTCCTGCAGCATGAACAAGTAGAACACCTTTAGAGACTGCATATTTAATAGCCTCATCAACAACTTTTTTATCCCATGTATAGGATTTACCGAAACTCATATTCAATATCTTAGCGCCATTATCAACAGAATAACGAATGGCGTTCGCTACATCTTTATCACGCTCATCGCCATCAGGCACAGTACGAACTCCCATGATTCTGACATTATTTGCAACCCCCTTTATCCCAATATCATTAGAGCGTATAGCTGAAACAATTCCAGCAACATGAGTACCATGTTCAGCATCTGGACCAGTAATATCATTATTGCCATAAATTCGCTCATTACTATTGGAATAATCATCGCCAACTGAATCTTTTCGTGGATCAAAATCAACGTTCAAATGATACTTAACCTCAGTGCCATAATATTTTATACCATCCAAAAGTTCATCATAGAATTTCTTGAAATCAGACTTTTTAATTTCAGGCTTAATAAACTTAATAACCTGACTCTGCATATCATTAGATGGTTTAAAATCGTTGAGGTCATCTAAAGTAGGATTTTGATTATTCATACTGGATGTAATTTCATCGAGGTATTTTTTAATCATCGTCGTATTCTGTAAACCCATTTGAGCTGATTGTAACTTAGCCATATAATCAGTAACCAATTTTTGATATAACTGGAATTCCTTTCGTTCCTTTTCATTAAAAGGAGTAGAATTTAAAGCGGAGGCATATTTAGGCTGATATTTATTGATCAAACGAATCAGCTCCATGTTATCATGATGTATATTGACTTTTGCAGACCCTATAAAATTCCAGCCATTAATATCATCTATATAACCATTTTTATCATCATCAATTCCATTACCTGGGATTTCTTTGGAGTTAACCCACATGATTTTCTTAAGATCTTCATGCTCTTCATCTATACCACCATCAATAATAGCGACAATTACAGGAGTAGAATTTTTTCCTTTAAGTAGTTCTTTGTATGCTTTTTCAGTACTAATGCCGAAAACACCATCGGATTTCAAATCAAGATTTTGCCAATTATCTTTTGGTTTTTCATCCTTACTGTTTTG
Organism: Sphingobacteriaceae bacterium; assembly: GCA_947479815.1. Lineage (GTDB taxonomy): Bacteria > Bacteroidota > Bacteroidia > Sphingobacteriales > Sphingobacteriaceae > Daejeonella. The sequence continues at coordinate 320 of CANKAT010000050.1, read as the reverse complement.
AGCAAAAGTTAAAAATGGAAGTGAAAGCAGAGATGCTGTGTATACTAATTTACCAATACGATTCATGTTACTCTAAATAAAATAATTTTAAGCTCAATATAACGAATAAATATACGCTCTGGTATTCAATACTCGTAAAAAAATTGTTTTTCTATCATCAATGGTGAGTAAACAAAAAAGCCTCGACAGTTTCCTGCGAGGCTTTCTATAAAATTGGGCACCGACCTACTCTCCCACCTTTTACGGCAGTACCATTGGCTCTGGCGGGCTTAACTTCTCTGTTCGGAATGGGAAGAGGTGGACACCGCCGATATAGGCAC
>CANKAT010000049.1 GCA_947479815.1 Sphingobacteriaceae bacterium | reverse complement strand
GCCATTAAAAATTCATATCCCTGCAGTAGGGAAAGAGTTTGATGAAAAGGGCAAGCTATTCAAAGAAGATACAGTGAAATTTGTAACCCAACAGATCGATCAGTTCATTGCATTCTAGTAGGTAGCTTAAAAAAATCGGGTAAATCAATTAATTGGTTCAGCTCTACACCTTAAAGTGTACCCATCCATTGCCCTGATGGCCAAAAATAAATTGCTTAGGGTTGATGATTTCTGCCATAATCTCAATACTGTCTGTCATTCTGGGGCCTGACCTGTTAAAGTACTGGTTACCATCAGCTAGGTAAACTCTTTGTGATTTTACAGCCTTGAGATCTGCCCAGCCTGGCGTATCAAGCATCAATCCTATTTCCTGTAAGGTTCTCTGAATTGAAAATCCGCAGGGCATGATCAAAATAATATCGGGGTCAGCTTGTAGAATATCTTGAAAATTAATGTAGGATGAATGCTTCCCTGCTTCAGTCAGTACAGGTAAACCTCCTCCTATTTCAACGATCTCGGGAGTCCAGTTGCCAGCAATCATCAATGGAGAAAGCCATTCGATGCATGCTACCGTTGGCTTTTCAGTAATGAATTTCAGTTTATGACGAATAATATTGATCCTTTCATCAGATAATTCGAGCAATTCTTCACCCGCATCTACCACTCCCAGCTGACCTGCAATCATCCTGATATCCCTATACACATCATCTAGCCCATTTGGCTGCAGAGAAATTATTTGGCATTCTTTATCTAAGAAATCTGATAGTGCCAGTTCAACATCCTTTAAACTAACTGCACAAACTTCACATTGAGCTTGAGTAATAATCACCTCAGGTGCAAGGCTTTTAATCAGATCTCTGTCAATAGTATAAATTGAAAGAGATTCAGAAAGTATTTCCTTTACTTGTCTATCAATCTCAGCGCTGTCTGAGCCAGGAAGGAATTTAGCAGAAGAACAAATCGGTAAATTTGAGACGCTCAACGGATAATCACACTCGTGCGATCTTCCAACCAGCTGATGTTCTAAACCTAAAGCACAAATTATCTCGGTGGCAGCAGGTAATAAGGAAACTATTCTTCGCTCAGGCATTGTTATCATTTCTGCAAATGTACAAAATTACAAAAGGCCAGATGCTTTGCATCCAGCCTTTTCATTAGTACAATTAAGATTATTGATTACCTGTATTTTGTTCACCTTGTTTCAGGTCATCATTTGTAACTCCTCGCTTTTTCTTTGGTGCCTGCATGGTCAGTTTACCAAATCGGTAACTGAAACTTGTTCCGAATGAACGGAATGGCACAGAAAAATTACTGATCTGAGTAAAATCTGCTCCAACAATATTTGAACGGAAATTTTTGTTCTCATTAAAAGGATCAATAATTGTTAGTCCGATGCTTCCTTTCTTCTTCATGATCTCTTTCTTCAAACCCAGATTCCACATATTAAATGATGGATTTCTACCTTGGGATGTACGGCGGGGTGAGTTAGTGATCAGAAATGTTTCAAATGTCAAACCCTTAGGGAATACATAAGAAGCCATTAGGAATGCATTGTAAATGAGCTGAGTACTTGAATTGGTATTGGCTACTACCACCGTATTATTCGTGTTGATGTCATAAGTAAACACATTAAAATTACCACGCAAGGTTAATGGTTTAACTGGATTGATCTGCCCAAAGAAATTAAAACCAACTGAATTGTTATTTCCTACGTTACGGAATGTTGTTTTTGAACCTGTTGCGATAACCCCTGAGTTTGGATCAGTAACCGAGATAGGTAAAACGAAACTTTCAATAATATCGTTAGTACGACGGTAATAAACCGAAGCATTTAAAACTGAAGTTTTTACAAACATAGAGTAATTAAATTCCACATTATGCGAGAGCTCAGGCTTCAGAGATGGATTTCCCTGCGACTGGTTATAAATATCTGCACTGTTTAGAAAAGGATTCAGATAAAACAAACTAGGCCTTTGTAAGCGCTGGTTATAACTGAACTTAACCGTTGAAAAATTCTTGAATGTTCTTGAAACAACAAAACTTGGAACCAGGTTATAATAACTGCTGGTAAATGGAGCAGCTGCTGCTCCTACCGATCTTGCATCTCCTTTAATCTCAGTACCTTCATAACGTGCACCCGCTCTGATACCGTATTTCTTAGCCAATGTAAAGCCAAAGGTTGCATACGCAGAATATACATCCTGATTATAGTCGTATACATAAGTACGTGAGGAAATCGGTGAAAATACATTCGTTATAGAATTGAAATTACGAGTCTGATTATCACTCACAATATCTCTAAGAATTCCTTTAATACCTGTTTCAAAGGTAACCTTCTTGAAGGGATGGGTGTAATCTGCCTGAATCGTATTTTCAGTATTGTCTGCATCGTTGTTTCCATACTCATCAATCACAGAATTTGAAAAATCAGTAGTATAATCGTTTTTCTGAATACCATTGGTATATTGGTATGCAAAAGATATCTGCTGGTCCTTCTTTTTAAATTTATGCAAGAAATCACTGCTCCAGTCAACTCCATTCATATTCATGGAATTATCACTCAGCCTTGTAAAATTAACAGCCGATCCATTAAATATATTCTGATTCAGGTTACTTCCGTCTGCGCTGTTACTAAATCCAGTTAAACGTAAATTAGAACTGATTGAGTTGAAACTATTGAAATCATAATCAGCACCAATTGAACCATTTGCAGAAAGTCGGTCGGTTTTACTTTCACCATTCTGACTAATGATCTGACTTGCATTGGCATTGGTCCGTTTAAAGGAGATGTTACTAGTTTGAGGCCATGAATAAAATCCACCTCCATTTGCAGTTACGGCCAAACGTCCTGTCTTTGCATTCAGGTTTAAGTTACCGCTATTCTGTCTAGTTCCAACTCCCCCATTCACTGATCCACTTACACCAGCAAGATTATTCTTTTTTGTAATGATGTTAATGATGCCAGAGGTTCCTTCAGCATCGTATTTTGCAGAAGGAGAAGTGATAACCTCCACGTTTTTGATCTGATCAGCAGGAATTGCTTTTAAAGCATCTGCCATATTATTGGCCATTGAACCTGAGGGCTTACCATTGATCAGTACTTTTACATTCTGGCTTCCTCTAAGCGACACATTGCCCTCGAAATCAACTGATAACAAAGGAACCTTTCGAAGTACATCTGTAGCATTTCCACCTGCGATCGCAATATCCTGTTCGGCATTATAAACCAGCTTATCAATCTTGTTTTCAATGATCGGGGTTGTTCCTGTGATTACAACTTCATTTAACATTTTTAAATTTGGTGCCAAAAGAATACGACCTAGATTCAAATCAGGCTTTCCAGGTGTGGTTTTCACTGAATCCAAGATCTTGGTCTGGTATCCAATGAAAGCAATGGTGATACGATACGATCCTGCAACAATATTCTCTATTTTAAATGCACCCTTTTCATCTGAAAGGGCACCATTGGTAGTTTTTACTGAACCTGCACGGCCCATTGAAACAGTAGCATAATCAATGGGCTTAGCACTTAATGAATCAAGGATAATACCAGAAATTCTTCCTGTTACAGAAGGAGCTGCTGCACCACCCATTCCTTGTGCTGAAGCAAAAGATATCCCTGTGAATAAAGCAATAAGTACTAAATAATATTTCATGGAATTGGTTTTTATGGAATTAGTCGCGAAAGTACGGAGTATGTTACAGGAATTCAGGCTCAAATTGTTAATTGAAAGTAAAATGAATTGATAATCAAAAAGCTAGCTACTCGAAAGAGTTCAGAAAATGAAAGATTTGCTCTTAGGCTTTGAAAGATGACTAAAAAACAGGCCAGGATAAACTTTAGTCTATCTTAGTCTGTTTTAAAAACCTAAATGACGATATTAATGATTTTCCCCTTTACGAAAATAATTTTCTTTGGAGTTTTGCCCTCTAAATATTTCTCTAGATCAGTATTTGACAAGATAATCGCTTCAACTTCTGCTTGACTTAAACTAAGCGAAATATTCAGATTCATTCTGGTTTTTCCATTCACAGAAACCGGGTATGAGAACTCATTCTCAACCAAATATTCTGGATTAAACACAGGGTAAGGAGCTACAGAAAGTGTTCCAGGTGCATTGCCAAGTAAAGTCCATAGCTCTTCAGAAATATGAGGGGCATACGAAGAAAGAACAATCACCAGATCCTGAATAATCTTCCTCTTATTACATTTAAGATCAGTTAATTCATTTATACAGATCATAAAACTAGATACGGATGTATTGAATGAAAAGCGTTCAATATCTTCTTCTACTTTACGGATGATTTTATGCAGTGCTTTATATTCTGCCTTTGAAGGTTCATCATCAGACACCTTAAAATTAAACTCATCGTCATGGGATAGCTTCCAGAATTTGCGAAGGAATTTAAAAACTCCTTCAATTCCATTCGTGTTCCATGGTTTACTTTGCTCTAACGGACCGAGGAACATTTCATACATCCTTAGGGTGTCGGCTCCATAACGTTCTATAATATCATCCGGACTTACCACATTGAATTTAGATTTCGACATCTTTTCAACTTCAACACCGCAGATATATTTATCATTTTCGAGTATGAATTCGGCATCAGCAAATTCAGATCTAAATACTTTAAATTTTTCGAGGTCAAGAACTTCATTGAACACGATATTGACATCAACATGGAGTGCTGAAGTGGTATATTGAGATTTCAGTCCATGAGATACAAATTTATTTGTTCCGCGCCCATCTTGATCAATGATGCGATACACAAAATTAGACCTTCCCTGAATCATCCCCTGATTGATCAATTTTTTGAATGGTTCTTCTTCAACAACATACCCCAGATCTTTCAAAAATTTATTCCAGAAACGACTGTATAACAGGTGGCCGGTAGCATGCTCTGATCCGCCAATATATAGATCCACATCCTTCCAATAAGCGATTGCATTTGCCGGAGCAAATGAATCCTGATTACGATCATCTTGTGAAGCCATGTAACGATACCAATACCAGCTTGAACCAGCCCAACCGGGCATAGTGCTCAGCTCATATTCCAGATCTCCTTTATATTTCCAGTTTTCGGCTCTTCCCAGTGGGGGTTCACCGCTTTCGGTAGGTAAGTATTTATCTACTTCAGGTAAAACAAGTGGAAGATCTTCCATAGCAATAAGTTGCGGAAGTCCGTCTTTGAAATAAACAGGTACCGGTTCTCCCCAATAACGCTGCCGGCCAAAAATAGCATCACGCAAACGGTAATTGACTTTTGCTTTACCCGCCCCAAGTTCTTCAAGCTTAGCGATCATCACAGCCGTTGCTTGCTTATAATTCAAGCCATTGATAATTCCTGAATTGATATAAAGACCGTCTTTTGTTGGGTCGGCCTGCATGTCCAGATCAAGCTGCGCATCCGAGATGGCTACAATTGGCAAGCCAAATTTAGTAGCAAATAGCCAGTCACGCTGATCTCCAGAAGGAACAGCCATAACCGCACCAGTTCCATAACCTGCAAGAACATAATCCGCTATCCAGATAGGCACCGGAGCTCCACTGATTGGATGTTTGGCATAGCTTCCAGTAAATGCACCCGATACAGTCTTTGTGTCGGCCATACGGTCAAGTTCGGTCTTCTTTTTAGTCTGATCGATATAGTTCTGAATTTCTTCAATATGATCTGGTGTAGTTAAACCTTCAACAAGCTCATGCTCTGGAGCCAGAACAAGGAAAGTAGTTCCATAAAGTGTATCCACACGGGTAGTAAACACTTCAATAAATGCTCCTGAATTTAATCCGAATCTCACCAGTGCACCAACACTTTTACCGATCCAGTTACGCTGCATTTCTTTTAGCGGATCTGGCCAGTCAATATTATCCAAACCCTGCAGTAAACGATCAGCATAAGCCGTAATTCGCATACTCCACTGCATCATTTTCTTTTGTTCAACTGGATAACCTCCACGCTCAGAATAACCATCCTTAACCTCATCGTTTGCAAGAACAGTTCCCAATGCTGGGCACCAGTTCACTGTACTTTCACGCAAATAAGTAAGTCGGTATTTGAGTAGTTCAGTTTGTTTATCTATGTCTGATTTCAGCTTCCATTGTTCAGCAGAAAAAATTTCAGCATCCTCATCAGAAACCGCCTTAATACCCTGACTTCCTGAATTTTCAAATTTTTTGATCAGTTCTTCAATACTTTCTGCTTTATTACTCTCTAGATTATACCAAGAATTGAATAAAAGCATGAAAATCCACTGGGTCCATTTATAATATCCTGGATCACTGGTTCTTACCTCTCTGCTCCAGTCATATGAAAACCCAAGGTTATCCAGCTGCTCGCGGTAACGGTTTATATTGGTTTCAGTAGTTATTGCCGGATGTTGACCTGTTTGTATAGCATATTGTTCTGCAGGCAATCCAAAAGAATCGTATCCCATAGGATGCAACACATTAAATCCCTTTAAACGCTTATAACGAGAAAAAATATCAGAAGCTATATATCCCAGCGGATGACCGACATGAAGACCGGCACCTGATGGATAAGGAAACATATCCAAAACGTAATATTTTGGCTTTTCTGAATTATTATCTACCCTAAAGGTATGATTCATGGCCCAGAATTTTTGCCATCTCTTCTCTATATCTCTGAATTGATAATCCATCTTGAAACTAAATAAGATGCGAAAATACTAAATTCCGTGGTTTTATTGAACCAATGGAAGCAGCAAATTCCTTTAAAATCTTGTTCAAAGGGCAGAAATAAAAATTTAACAAAGTTTAACTGCTAAATAAGACCAGTTAAACGCATATTATTTACCTTTACCTAAAATATCTATTTTAGTACCATAAAATTTGCTCATGGAAGAATTTGAAAGAAGTACCTCATCAGGAAAAACAAAAACTATTTATGTTTCAACGGTAATCAGTATTGCTCTGGTTTTACTTATGACAGGTCTTCTAGGACTGATTCTGGTTCATGCTAAAAATCTTTCAAAATATGTAAAAGAAAACATTGTTCTTAATATTATTGTCAATGAAGGTGCAAAAGAGGTAGATGTAAATGCGCTTCAAAAACAGCTAGATGCTAATCCTTATGTACTTAAAACTCAATATGTAAGTAAAGAGTTGGCTGCCAGAAATTTAACAAAAGATCTTGGCGAAGATTTCGTTGATTTTCTGGGATATAACCCCTTATTATCATCCATTGATGTCTACTTAAAGGCCGATTACGCCAATAATGCAAGCATTCAGACATTCACAGCTTCTATCAATAAAAATCCGCTAGTTAAAGAAGTTGTATATCAAAAATCATTGATTGATATGGTTAACCAGAATATAAAGGGAATTGGCTTGGTAATTTTAGCTTTTGCTTCCATTTTACTGATCATTGCCGTTGCCCTAATCAATAATACCATCAGACTGGCTATCTACTCACAACGATTTCTAATCAAAAGCATGCAGCTTGTGGGTGCTACTAAAAATTTTATTCGTATGCCATTTTTAACCTATGGCGTTCTTCATGGATTGATTGGAGGTTTAATTGCAGTCATTTTATTGCTTCTCACTCTTTATTTTGCCCAACAGCAAGTTCCTGAAATGATCATTCTACGTGATTGGTTTGAATTTAGCCTTGTGTTTATTGGGGTTGTTGGAATTGGAGTACTTATTTCAGGCTTAAGTACCTATTTTGCAGTAAGCAAATTTCTTCGTTTAAAAATTTACGACCTTTATAAATAATGGCACAGAAAAATACACCACTGAAAGAATCCCAGCAAGAACCATTTGTTTTTGGGAAAAACAATTATAGATTACTGCTTTTAAGTATTGCTATGGTAGTTTTAGGATTTATCCTAATGATCGGCGAGACCGATATCTATGAGTTCAAAAAGATCATTTTGGCTCCAATTATTGTATTGGCTGGCTTTGGTGTTGGCTTTGTTGCAATCCTCAAAAAACCAGCTCAAAATAACTAATGACAATATTTCAGGGAATAATTCTGGCCATAATTGAGGGCCTGACTGAATTTTTACCGGTATCATCTACCGGACACATGATCATTGGATCATCTCTGATGGGTATACAATCTGATGAATTCGTGAAGTTGTTCACCGTTGCCATTCAACTCGGAGCGATATTATCGGTTATTGTCCTTTACTTCAAGCATTTTTTTCAAACTTTCGGATTCTACTTTAAGCTCTTAGTCGCTTTTTTGCCTGCAGTATTTTTTGGTCTACTTCTTAGCGATAAGATTGATCAGCTTATGGAAAGTGCTCTTGGGGTTGCAATTGCTCTTTTACTGGGAGGTATCATTTTACTATTTGTAGATAAATGGTTTAAAGATGGCGAAATAGACAATCCTAATGATATTTCATATGGCACAGCCTTTAAGATTGGATTGTTCCAATGCCTTTCAATGATACCTGGAACTTCAAGATCTGCTGCAACAATTGTTGGTGGAATGTCGCAGCGTTTATCCAGAAAAGCGGCGGCCGAATTCTCATTCTTTTTGGCAGTTCCAACCATGTTCGGAGCAACCACTAAGAAACTATATGACTTTTATAAAGATGGATTTGTAATTAGCGGTGATCAGATCAATCTGTTGATCATTGGAAATATTGTGGCCTTTGTTATAGCCATGCTTGCCATTCGCTACTTCTTAACATTCCTTCAAACCAAAGGCTTCAGAATTTTTGGCTGGTACCGGATAATCGTAGGCGGCATCATCCTGTTACTGCTAGGTTCGGGATACGATCTGCAAGTAATCTGATGATTGAAAAAACAGAAAAAGTATTCCCTGAGTTTAGTTTTACCGAAGGCGAAATGCTGCTTATCAATAAACCCTATACCTGGACTAGCTTTGATGTTGTTGGGAAGATCAGAAATTCTTTCAAACCATTGAAACTAAAAGTTGGCCATGCAGGCACACTTGACCCCTTAGCTACTGGATTACTGATCATCTGTACGGGAAAATTCACGAAAAAGATCGATGAGTTTCAGGCACAAGAGAAAGAATATACCGGAACCATGATACTTGGCGCGGGAACACCATCCTATGATATGGAAACTGCGGTAGATGAAACTTGTGATATCAGTCATATTAATGAAGACATGATCCGAGCAACTGTTTCAAAATTCATTGGAGACTTAGATCAATTTCCACCAGCACATTCAGCGGTTAAAGTTGATGGCGAAAGATTGTATATGAAGGCGCGCAGGGGAGAAAATGTGGAGTTAAAAACAAGAAAAGTAAGCATAAGCCAATTTGAAATAACCCGCATAGCGCTTCCAGAGATAGACTTCAGAGTAGTGTGCAGTAAAGGCACTTATATCCGTTCATTGGTATACGATTTTGGGAGAGCCTTGCAAAACGTAGCCTATCTAAGCGCTTTACGCCGCACCAAGAGTGGCGATTATGAGGTTAAAAATGCTTTTGAAGTAATGGAACTGGTTAATCATATCCGGCAACTGAAAGAGCAGGGAACTTTAAAATAATAATTAATTTTTAATTTTGCTCGCTATCTCAGAACATGAAGGTCTATAATCATATTGACGAATTCAAGCAGATCAAAAATGCAGTGGTTACCATAGGCACATTTGATGGTGTTCATATCGGGCATCAGAAAATAATTAGCCGGCTGCAGGAAGTGGCTCGTCAAAAAGGCGGAGAAACAGTTATTCTAACTTTTTTTCCGCATCCGCGAATGATTCTTCATCCAGATGACCTGAACATCAAACTGATCAGTACCATGGATGAGAAAGCTGAACGTCTTGCTAATTTAGGGATAGATCATCTAATAATTACCCCATTCACGCGCGACTTCTCCAATTTGAGTCCACAAGAATATATCAGAGAAATTCTTGTTACGAAAATAGGCACTACTCAGATCATCATTGGCTATGACCACAAATTTGGGAAAGACCGTAGTGGAGGATTAAAAGAATTACAACATTACTCATCAGAACTGGGTTATGAGGTTGAAGAAATTCCAGAACAGGATATTGATGATGTAACAATCAGCTCAACTAAGATCAGAACTGCTATTTTGAGCGGCGATATCAAGACTGCAGAAAATTTTCTGGGATACCCTTTTCATTTAACTGGAAAAGTGATTAAAGGAGATCAGATAGGCAGGAAAATAGGATTTCCAACTGCCAATCTATTCATCATAGAAAGTTATAAACTCATTCCTTCGGACGGTATATATGCTGTACGAGTGGATTTTAAAAGTGGAGAAGGCAATTTAAAGCGTGCTAATGGGATGGCCTATATCGGTCACCGACCTACAATAAATGGCATGAGCCGGAATATAGAAGTTAATATATTTGACTTTCAAGAAGATATTTATGGACAAAGCATACGCCTAAATTTTCTTGAATATATGCGAGACGATCAAAAATTCAATTCGCTCGAAGAACTTAAAGAACAGTTAAGCCTGGATGAGGTCAAAGCTCGGAGCTTATTGCTTAAATAAGTTCTTTCTAATTATAACAGAGATAAAAATTAGAGATAAAAAGAAAGCCATCCTGTACAGAATGGCTTTCTAATCTATTATAATTGGTTATTATGCTTGTTTTGCAAGTTGCAGATTGATATTCAGTTTGATATCGTCACCAACAACAATGGCTCCGGCTTCTGTAATTCCATCCCAGGTAAGTCCGAATTCTTTACGGCTTATCTTTCCTGAAACTTCAAAACCTGCTTTTTCATTCCCATAAAAATCAGTAGCAATACCTCCAAATTCAACTTCCAATTTTACATGTTTAGTTAGTTCTTTAACGGTGAGATTACCCACAAGAACATAATCATCGCCATCCTTAGTGAATGAAGTAGATTTAAATGAAATTTTAGGGAATTGTTCTGCATCAAAAAATTCTGCTGATTTCAAATGGGCATCACGCTGCTCTTGGTTAGTATCAATGCTATTTACATCCATTGAAAACTCAATAGATGCATCTTTGAAATCTAAATCTGTAGTGTTAAGCTCTCCTTCAAAAGATTTGAACGTACCTGTTAGTGTTGAAATTACCAGATGCTTCACCTTGAAATTTACCTCTGAATGCATTGGGTCAATTACCCATTTTGTTGTTGCTGCTGTTTCCATTTTTATATTTTTTTATTGTTAAGTTCTGTTTTTATGCAAAGATACAAAAATAGATGTTTAAACATATAATTTCAAAGTCATAACAGATTTGCTATAAAACAAGGCTCTTAAAAATGACAAAGGCTCTTTTTAGTCTAATAATTATAGAAATGAGAATTGAACCTGTCTTAATATCCCAGATTTCAGAATATAATGATTGGCTTAGAGATACCGATTAATTGGCTTTTATTTTACGATCTCGATAGCGTACGTGATCTCAACGCCTCCGGCTACAAGCATATCATGAACTGAACAGTATTTTTTCACTGCCAAGTCTGCAGCTCGATCTGCCTTATCAGGATCAATATCACCTGTCAAGGTAAAATGCATGTGGATTTTAGTAAAAACAGGGGGTAACTGTTCTCTTCGTTCTCCAACTACACTGACAGAAAAATCTTTGAGCGCCTGTTTTTGCTTTTTGAGTATCGATACCAAATCCAATGAACTGCAAGAGGCTAATGCCATCAAAACCATTTCCATTGGCCTAACACCTAGCCCCTGCCCACCAATTTCAGGTGAACCATCAATATGAACTTTTACTGTAGAGGAGGGTGCTGAGGCTTCAAAATGCACCGCATCATTCACCCGTTTTAGTTCAACTTTCATGCTATCTAATTTTATGCAATTTAGAGATTAAAGGAATTAAAACCCGATCAAGAGATATAATTATTCTTCACTTGCACGAAACATCAGGGCTCCAACCGTTAGGTTTGTGCGTGGATCAATCAAAATAGCTCCACCATTCAGTTTATTTTCCTGATAAAGATCAAAAGCAAGTGGCTCTGCTGTTCTGATCACAATTCTACCAATATCATTTAACTGGAACGTATCCGTTTCTATTTTTTCAAGAGTATTGATGTTAACCTTATGTAGAATATCTCTGATCTTACATTTGGTAACTTTGCTATTATGCTGCAGAAGATATAGGATGGAAGTATCCAGTGGTTTGGTATCCATCCAGCACAGATCTGCTTCAATAGATTGTGAAACAATAGGTTCATGTGTAGAATTAACCAAGATATCTCCACGACCTATATCAATATTGTCTTTTAAATGAAGTGTGACAGATGTTCCACTGTGTACTTCATCTAGTTCCTGCATATTGGTCTCGATCTTGCTGATCTCAGAACGAATGCCTGAGGGCAACACAGTAATTTGATCATTTAAGCGAAAACTACCACTTAAAACCCTTCCAGCATAGCCGCGATAATCATGTAGTTCATCCGTTTGGGGCCTAATCACCCATTGTACAGGCATACGTGCCTGAGCTGATTTTATGTCTTCGTTAACTTCAATGGTTTCCAAATGATCCAATAGGCTTTTTCCAGTATACCATGACATATTTTGGGATCTGTTGACTATATTATCACCCTTCAATGCACTTACAGGGATATAGGTCACCTGTTTTAGCTGAAGTTTTAGAGCAATTTCTGAATAAGTTTTATGGATCTTATTGAAGGTATCTTCGCTAAAGTCAACCATATCCATTTTGTTGATACATACAACCACATGTTTCAACTCTAAAAGAGAAACAATAAATGAATGCCTGACCGTTTGTTCAACCACCCCATTTCTGGCATCTACCAAAATAATAGCTAGATCAGAATTTGAAGCACCGGTAACCATATTTCGGGTATATTGAATATGGCCAGGGGTATCAGCAATGATAAACTTCCTTTTATCTGTTTGGAAATATTTATAGGCCACATCGATCGTGATTCCCTGTTCACGTTCTGCCTTTAATCCATCTGTTAAAATAGCAAGATCAATTGTCCCATCATCATTTTTACGGTTTGATTGTTGCAAAGCTTCCAGCTGATCTGCAAGAATGGATTCGCTATCATAAAGCAGACGGCCAATCAAGGTGCTTTTCCCATCATCAACACTCCCTGCGGTAAAAAATTTAAGTAAATCCATATTAAAAATATCCCCCTTTTTTGCGGTCTTCCATTGCGGCCTCAGACACTTTATCATCCATGCGGGCTCCCCTTTCACTAATTTTTGACATTTTTATTTCTTCAATGATATAATCGATCTGATCGGCATCCGATTCAACAGCTGCAGTACAGGTCATATCGCCAACTGTTCTAAAACGAACATTACGACGTTCAATTTGATCATCCGAATCCATATTCAGGCAATCTGCAGCTGCCATTAACTGCCCGTTACGAGTGATCACATCACGCTCATGTGCAAAGTATATGGATGGCAATGCTATATTCTCTCTGCGGATATAATTCCAGACATCTAATTCCGTCCAGTTACTGATCGGAAAAACTCGTACGTTTTCACCTTTATGAATCTTTCCGTTATAAATATTCCATAATTCAGGACGCTGACGTTTTGGATCCCATTGACCAAATTCATCACGAACTGAAAATATTCTTTCTTTAGCTCTAGCCTTTTCCTCGTCTCTGCGGGCACCACCAATACAGGCATCGAACTTTCCCTCTGCAATAGTATCAAGTAATGTAACGGTCTGCAATGCATTTCTGCTGGCATTCTTTCCTGTTTGCTCAATTACTTTTCCCTGATCAATCGAATCCTGAACATGGCCAATAATCAATTTTTCACCGATCCTTGCAATCATATCATCTCTGAAGCTGATCGTTTCAGGAAAATTATGGCCCGTATCAATATGAACCAGCGGAAAAGGAAATTTGCCCGGACGGAAAGCCTTTTCTGCCAGCCTAACGAGTGTGATAGAATCTTTTCCTCCTGAAAAAAGAAGGGCAGGTTTTTCAAACTGTCCGGCAACCTCACGCAAAATAAAAATTGCTTCGGCTTCCAGCTGGTCTAAATAAGTAGTGTCTTGTTTATTCATAAATTAAGTATCAAAAGCGCATAAATGCGTAAAACTGACTTTATCGTTTAATCAGGATGAGTGAAGGCCGCATTCTTTTTTATTCTGGTCTTCCCACCACCATCGACCGGCTCTGAAATCTTCTCCCTCTTTAACAGCTCTGGTACAGGGTGCACATCCAATACTCGGAAAACCCTTGTCATGCAATGGATTATACGGAATATTGTTTTCCTTGATAAAAGCTTTTACTTGGTCTAACGACCAATCGAAAATAGGATGAAATTTATGCAGCTGATTAGATTCATCCCATTCTACAGCATTCATATCTTCCCTATTTATTGATTGTTCAGCACGTATTCCGGTTATCCATAATAAATTTCCGGCAAGCGCACGTTTTAAAGGTTCAACCTTTCTGATCCCGCAGCACTCTTTACGGTTCTCTACCGATTCATAAAAACTACTTGGACCATTTACACTCACCATTCGCTCAACCGCCTCTGTATTGGGATAGTATGCATGAACCGGTACTCCATATTTTTCAATAGTTCGGTTCCATACGTAATAAGTTTCTGGAAAAAGCCGGCCTGTTTCGAGAGTGAATACTTTAACAGGCATTTTATTGGAAAAAATTAGATGAGAAATTACCTGATCTTCCCAACCAAAACTAGTAGAAAAAACTACTTTTCCAGGAAATCGATTGATTAACAATTCAAGAAACTGTTCTATACTCAATCCTGCAATTTCCTGTAATATCTCTGCTGATTTGTTCATTGTATTAAAATCAGTTTATAGAATTATTAAGTGCTTCAGTCAGGTCTGAAAGGATATCCTCAATATCTTCCAAGCCAACTGAGATTCTGATGCTTCCTGGAAATATTCCAATCTGTGCACGTTCGGCATCACTTAATTTAGAATGAGTTGTTGAAGCCGGATGTGTAGCTATTGAACGGGTATCGCCAAGATTAGGCGACAACCTGATCATTTGAAGCGCATCCATAAAACGCTTTGCCCGTTCAAAACCTCCCTTTACAATAAAGGTTACTATGCCACCGCCCTGTTTCATCTGGCGTTTTGCCAATTCATATTGTGGATGAGATGGGAGAAATGGATATCTGACAAGCTCTACTTCAGGATGCTGTTCAAGAGTTTCTGCCACTTTCAAAGCATTGCTACAATGCCTATCCATACGTACTGCAAGCGTTTCAAGACTTTTAGAAAGGGTCCATGCATTGAATGGCGACATTGCCGGACCAGTATGCCTGATAAAAAACATCAGTTCTTTCATCAGATCTTTACGGCCTACAACTACCCCGCCCAATACTCTTCCCTGTCCGTCCATATATTTAGTTGCCGAGTGGCTTACTAAATCGGCGCCAAATTGAATTGGCTTTTGCAGATATGGGGTTGCAAAACAGTTGTCAACATTCAGGATGAAATTGTGTTTCTTCTTTAAATTACCCAGCCATTCCAGATCTACTAATTCAAGACCGGGATTTGAAGGCGTTTCAAGAAACACCATTTTGGTTTCTGGACGTAAGGCTGCTTCAAAATCTTCAGGCCTTGAGGCATCTACGTAGGTTGTGGTAATTCCCCAGCGAGGCAGCAATTGTGTAAAAAGCTGGTGAGTAGAGCCAAAAATTGAGCGAAAAGCAACAATATGATCACCGCTACGTAGTAAACCTGCAATGGATGCAAAAACAGCTGCCATTCCTGATGAGAAGGCTAAACCTGCTTCAGCACCCTCAAAATCGCGAACTTTCTCAATAAACTCGTTGGTATTTGGATTAGAATAACGCGAATAAATATTCCCTTCAACCTCATCGGCAAACATTGCTCTGCCATGTTCTGAATCATCAAAAACAAAACTGGATGTCAGATATAAAGGCACAGAATGCTCTCTGTTTGATGAACGAGGCACTTGGGTACGAATAAGCTTAGATTGTTCTTTCATTTTTTGCGAAGGTTTCGGCAAAAATACTTAATTAAATAAAATTAATCAGGAGCATTTATGTCGCTAATCTCGATTTAATAGTATTTAACCATAATTATAAACAAACTTATTCCAGCAAATACTGCCGCTAATAATTTCCAACTGATTTTTCTAACCAAGGGTTTATCATTTGAATTATTGACCAATGATGCCGTTGCCTTATTCAACTCCTTTACTTTATGTGCAAAATCACCTCCCAAGGTATTTCTCAGCTTATTCATTTGCTGCAAGGTTAGATCTAGTTCATCAGGTAAATGATTTTGAAATATCTCTTTCAGCCGTTTAGCAACTGTTGGTGATTTCCCATTGGTTGATATCCCTATTTTAAGGTCTCCCTTCTTAACGATTGATCCCAAATAAAAATCACATAGATCAGGCTTATCAGCTACATTAATCAATAAATGCCGTTGGCGGGCCAAAGACCTGATTTCTGCATTCAGTATATTATCTCCTGTTGCGATGATCACCAGGTCATGACCTTCTAGATCAGTAGCTTCAAATCTTTTTGAATGTAATTTAACCCTTGGATAATTGCCTACCAATTGAAGAAGTTTGGGCAAAAAGCTTTCAGCAACAATATCGATCTGGGTATCGGGACTATTGCTAAGAACAGCCTCCAGTTTTTCAAGACCGATGTTGCCGGCTCCAACAAGTAAAACCTGCAATTGGTTTAACTTTAGGAATACCGGAAAAAGCTGATTGCCTGTATTGTTTTCCAAAACTTTATTATTCTTGTTCTGAGAATTCATAAAATGCCTTTATTGGCTGAAACAAGGAATGCAGCCCCACAACTTCTCCAAATACGATAAGTGCGGGAGAATCTATTTTCTGATCCTGAGCAGATTCAAAGATTGTTCCCGCTGTAGCAACCACAAGCTTCTCGTTTTCCATCGTCCCATTTTGAATAACAGCAGCTGGCAAACGATGCTTCCCCTCTGCAATAAATATGTCGGCGATATCCTTAAGCCTTTTAATTCCCATTAAAACCACAACCGTTGCATTTGATTTTGCAGCAGCATACAAATCTTTAGAAATCTCACCAGAACTGGTCGTCCCGGTAATGACCCAGAAACTTTCACTTGCACCACGATGGGTTAATGGGATCCCCTGCAGGGCAGGCACAGAAATACTGCTAGATATTCCAGGAACCACTTCGGCGGGGATACTGTATGATGCAGCCATTTCCAATTCCTCAAATCCACGTCCAAAAACAAATGGATCACCTCCTTTTAATCGAACCACATGCCCATAGTTCAACGCATAGTCAATCATTAACTTATTAACGGCTTCCTGAGAGTAGGAATGATCGCCAGAGCGCTTACCTACGAATACTTTTATTGCATTTTCAGGAGCAAATTGCAGTAATTCACAATTAACTAGTGCATCATAAAGAACTACATCTGCAGATTTGAGTACCCTTACACCCTTAATGCTAATTAGTTCTGCATCACCAGGCCCGGCACCTACCAGTGTAATTCTTGGCTCTTTAATTGAGTTATTTGTTTGCGTAATTATCATCTTAATTTAACTCCTTTGCTAGTTTAATTCTTTTAATAAAATCAACAGTTGATCCAAGGTAAGCTTGGGCAAATTCTGCAGATGGCTCATTTTTATTTATTTGCAATACCAAATCAGCAAAGCTTTCTAATCCCTTAAGAATCTGACTGTCTTTATATTGCTCATCAAAATCACGGATGATTCCAACCTGTGTACTGCTATTGATGCCTTTATCCAATAACAATGCTTTTGCACTGCTGATAAATACACTGTAGGCATGATAAATTGAATCGGAATATGCTTTCGCTTCTATTGATTCAATTGACCAATTGAGCTTTTCTTCTGCTTCAAGCAAGAGTGTTGAAACCAGATCGATCATTACACCGGCACATTCTCCAACGCCAATTGCCGTTTCAAAGATCTCTTCGTGGCCCCAATCAACAAACTCATCCGGGGTTAATGTACTTAGATCGGCTAGTGGCTTTAATAACTGGTAAAAATGATCTTTACCAAATCTGTCGTAAAAGTCGTTGAACAATTCATCTCCATTTTTATTCTGGCTATAATTATCCAAAATAACCCGAACCACATCCTTGGTTCTTTTAGAAGGCACCTTGATTACCTTGTCTGCAGCACGACCCACACCATCACCCACGGTACCGCCTCCCAATAGAACCTGAGCAGCAGGTACAACCTTACCCGCAGCTTTGAGTGAACTTCCATGGAAACCGATATGCGCCAAACCATGTTGTCCACAACTATTCATACAGCCGCTGATCTTTATTTTTATATCCTGATTCTCTATCAGTTCATCAAATTCTTCTGAGATTAGATCTTCAAGCACTCGTGCCAATTCGGTACTGTTTGAAATACCGAGGTTACAGGTATCTGTTCCGGGACAGGTTGTAATATCACTTACACTGTCGAACCCAGGTTTTACAAAATCAAGTTCCTTCAACCGCTCAAACAATACCGGTAAGGCCTCTTTACGCACATATTTGAGAAGCAAACCCTGATTAATTGTGATACGAATTTCATCGGCAACCAATCCGTTGATTGCTGCAATAAATTTCCTAGCCTTGCTTGTTGGAATATCTCCAGTTGTAACCTTGATGTAAACACCATAAAAACCATGTTGCTTTTGCTCAAATACGTTAGTATCTAGCCATCTTTGATAAAGTAACTGATCTGAAATAGGTACATCTGTCAGTTCTATTTTATCAGGAATCTGAGGAAGATCAACCGTATCACGATCAATGTTGAAACGTTTAGTCCGGTTTGCAACTCGCTCTTGCGCGATCAGGTTTAATACTTCTTCAAGACCTAATTTTGCAACAAGAAATTTCATCCTTGCTTTATTTCTGTTACTGCGTTCGCCATACCTGTCAAAAACACGCAATGTTGATTCTATGTAGGGAATCAGCTCATCTTCGGGCAAAAATTCATTCACCATATGGGCAATGGATGGCTGCGCACCTAAGCCACCACCAAATAAAACTTTAAAACCACGAACTTCTTTTCCTCCTTTCAGAATAAGTTTAGGAATAAAGCCTAGATCATGGATATAGGTAAAGGCTGTATCCGCATCGCTTGAAGAAAAGGCAATCTTAAACTTTCTGCCCATCTCCTGACAAATTGGATTGCGAAGAAAATAGTTGAAAGTTGCGTAGGCATAAGGTGATACATCAAAGGGCTCATTTGGGTCGATACCGGATGTTGGTGATGCTGTTACATTTCGTACCGTATTACCACAGGCCTCTCTTAACGTAATATCATCCTGCTCGAGTTTAGCCCATAGCTCTGGAGTTCGGTCAAGGCTTACATAATGGATCTGAATATCCTGGCGTGTTGTTAAATGAAGGTTGCTACTGGCATATTCATCTGAGATGTCGGCAATACGCAAAAACTGCTTAAAACTAACTTTCCCAAATGGCAATTTGATCCTAATCATTTGAACACCTGGCTGCCTCTGACCGTAAATTCCTCGGGCTAAACGTAGACTACGAAACTTCTCATCATGTATCTTACCATCACGAAATTCTCTGATCTTTTTTTCCAGATCAACAATATCTTTTTGAACAATTGGATCTTCTAATTCTGTTCTGAAACTATTCATTAATTTTTTACAAAAAATAACCTCTTCTACCGGGGGTGAAGAGGTTCATATAAATAAATCTTTATCTGGTCTTCTTCAAAATTTTATCATGCACATATAATAACAATCTAGTGTTGTTTCATTGTTCATATGGCAGCTAAAAATTTTCATTAATCAAATATAATACAAAGTATATAGATTTAGTAGACTTTTATTTAAAATTTTTTTTATACCCCCGTATTTTGAATTAAAAGGCCTTCACGACTGATAATATCAGCAATACTGGTTTCACTTAAGATTTTTAAAGTTTCATTTCTAACTTCTAGAAACACATCTCTAACACCACATGTTGCTTCATTGCTACATTCATCACACTTCTGATAAAAATTCAAACTAACACATGGCAATAATGCTACAGGGCCCCCAGTAAGACGTAACACCTGAACCACAAAAATCTCGGCAGGATCTTTCACTAGCCCATATCCACCACCGGCTCCCTTCTTACTGTAAAGCAATCCGGCATTCCTTAGATCGAGTAGAATTTGTTCAAGGAATTTTTTGGGTATGTGTTCCTCAGAAGCAATTTTCGAGATCTGCATAGGTGCCTCCCCAAAATTTTTACCCAAAACCACGAGGGCTTTTATTGCATAACGCGTTTTTTTAGAAAGCATATAATTTCAGGAGTTTTACGATCAAGCAAATTAACACAATTTCTTTTTGAATCCAATTGTTATCTGTTATCTGTTATCTGTTATCTGTTGTCTGTTATCAGTTGGTTAGTTGGTTAGTTGTTAGTTGGTTAGGGTTAGGGTTAGTTAAAATTGCCTCGGGCTACTTAATTTCAAATGATTACTCTTCTCTGCTTTTATCTGTTATCAGTTATCAGTTATCTGAAGTGCTCATATGAAATGAAGCTAAATCAGGCTTTTATCTTTATCCTTATAACTTATTACTTATAACTTATTACTTATTACTTATTACTTATGCCTTTTAGCTTTATGCTTTCTGCTTTTGCCTGTTATCAGTTTTCGGAGGTATGAGGTCTGAAGTATGAGGTATGTGGTGCTGCTATGAAATGAAGCAGAAACTATCTCAATACTCACTACTCACTACTCACTACTCATTCTAATCAATCGTTTTTCTTAATAATTCTGCTTACCCTTAAAAGCAAGAATACAGAAATTATTGAAAGCAAGACAACTACATATACTAGCGTATCATAATGTTCTAGCGGACTTAATTTATCGTTTTGAACAACAATCATCCCGCCAATGGCAGCAGCAATTCCGCCCGAAATCTGCTGAAGAGATGAATTAATTCCCATAAATGCCCCACGATCCTTTTTTTGAGGCAAAGCCGAAGTGAGTGCAATTGATGGAACCAACCGGCTCATGAACCCCACCTGAAGTCCAAGGTTCATAATCAGCACAATCCAAAATGAAACAGGCCCAAGATTCGCGTAAATGGCAATCACTATTATCAGAATAATTGATGCAATGGTAAACAGAAGAAATTTATCGAAACGATCGCTTAATTTTCCAACTATTGGCATTATAGTAAGTGTGCAAACTCCGGAAGCCATATAAATAAATGGAAGCTCTTGTGCAGTAATCTTCAAATTATTGATCACATAAGCACTCCCCCAGGGCATCATCATAAAACTTCCCAAAGAAAGAAATGCCGTTGCCAGAAATCCTATCCGATATTTCTTCAAAGTTAGGGTCTGCCATAAATGTACTATTGCATTCTGTTCACTTTTTTGCTGAAGATGCTCAGTAACGGGGTTCAATTTAAAAACAATAAAGAGCCAAACAAGGATTGACAATGCCACAATCATCAGAAATGGCGATTGCCAGCCCCAGATATTCGCGATATACAAGCTCAATGGAATCCCAAGAACCTGGCTAGCTCCAAAACCCATTTGTAAGAAGCCAAACACCCTTCCTCTTTTCTCTAGTGGAAACAAGTCTGAAACAATAGCCATTGAGATCGAACCAATTACTCCCCCAAACAAACCGGTGAAAATACGTGCAGCCAAAAGCATAGGATAGGTATGGCTTAAACCACAATAAAGTGTACCTACAATGAAGCCGATATAAAAAAACAAAAGCAATTTTTTCCTGTCGAAACGATCAGCGAATCCGGCAGTCATCAGACCGGAGAATCCGGCACTGAAGGCGTATGCTGATACCGACAAACCAAACTGAGTGGTACTCAAGTTCATGGATTTCATCAGAACATCACCAAGTGGTGAAATCACAATAAAATCAAGAACTACTGTAAACTGAGTTAGGGCAAGGATCAGTATTACAAAAATTTCATACGATGAGAATTTCAGCTTCATCTTTTTAGATTCTGAACTCATCCTGAAATTTTATAATTGATCATGTCTATTCTGACAAATTGTATTAGCCGCTGCAAGATAATGGTTTATACATTTAAACTGGATGAAATATCAAAGCTAATTGCCTGAACCGAATAAAGCATAACATATAAAATCGATAAAACTTCTTCTTGTTCCTTATTCATTGTATTCCTATATTTAATCAATCCTTATAAAAAATCAATCCTATGCCTAAATTTATTTGCTTTATACTCCTTTGCTTTATAGGCACTTCAGCCATTTCTCAGGAAAGTCCTAACAAAAAAGATAATACTATCTATTACGGTAAAGAATCCTTCTTAATTGAGGGCACCGGAGTTGCCGAATCTGAGAAAGAAAGCCCTTACGACCGCTTACCTGCATCTTATAAGAATAAAGTAAGAAAATCGGTATGGGACCTGTCAAAGAATTCTGCTGGAATCTCTATAAGATTTAATACCAACTCTAGTTCTGTAAAAGTAAAATGGGCTTTACTGAATGATACAAAAATGAACCATATGGCCGAAACGGGCATAAAAGGCGTTGATTTGTATTGTAAAGTTAATGGAGTATGGACTTATGTAAATACAGGCAGACCAACCGCAAAAGAAAATGAAGCTTCACTAATTAGTGGTCTTAGTATTGGAGAAAGAGAATACAAACTTTATTTACCACTTTACGATGGTACAACCAAGGTGGAACTTGGTATAGAAAGCGGCAGCACGATTGCCAAGCCTGCTACAGATAAAAAGCTGCCCATAGTTTTTTACGGCACCAGTATTTTACAGGGAGGTTGCGCATCAAGACCTGGAATGGTTTTCACGAGTATCATTTCGAGAAAATTAAATGTGGATTGTATTAATTTCGGATATAGTGGAAATGGGAAAATGGATCCACCAATGGCTGAACTTATTTCAAATATAAAGGCTTCATATTATGTTATTGACTGTCTTCCTAATATGACAGCAAAAGAAGTAACAGATAGTGTTATTCCACTGGCAAAAGCTATACGTGCTAAAAATTCAAAAACTCCAATTGTATTCGTTGAAAACGTGGAGTATACCAGAGCGATTTTTCAGTCTAATCTGAAAAAGAGCATGGATGAAAAGAATCAGGCCTTGAAAACTCAGTTCGATAAATTGGTGCAGGATGGAATGAAAGATCTAATCTATATCAGTGCTGCCGGATCAATCGGGACAGACAATGAGGGCACTGTAGATGGAACCCACTTAACCGATCTGGGCTTTTTACGTTATGCAGATTATTTGATTGCGAAGTTTAAAGAGAATAAGCTTACGATCAGATGATTGTGAGCTTTTGATAAGTGTTCTCTTTTACAAAAAATATACAATAAAAGACGAGGTCAGATTAATTATTCTGATTTGGAAAGCAAAGCCATTGCTTTCTAGCTTCTGTAGCCGGGCGGGCCAGGTGTTTTGCCCTGTGCGGTGGAAGCATCGTTCTTTCTTGATGTTTTGGATACTTTTTCATCAAGAAAAAAGTATCAAATAATATTTGCTCCAAAGGAGTCCCCTCG
>CANKAT010000048.1 GCA_947479815.1 Sphingobacteriaceae bacterium | reverse complement strand
TGCGGTAAAAGAGCCATTTTGCGTGATCAATGCAGATGATTTCTACGGTCGTGAGTCATACCAGAAGATGGCCGACTTTCTGAATAACGAAGTGAATGATGAGGAATTTTCAATGATTGGATTTCAGATCGATAAAACACTTTCTGAACATGGCTCTGTGTCAAGAGGAGTATGTGAAGTAGATGAAGACGGCAATTTAACCGAGATCCACGAGCGTACAAAAGTTTATTTTAAAGCTGATGAAAGCGGAAATAAACCTATTTTATTTGAAGAGAATGGACGTGAGTTCCCTTTAAAATCTGACACCCGTGTATCCATGAATTTTTGGGGATTTACCACTAAGGTATTTGACCTTTCTTCAAAATTATTCAGAGAATTTGCTTTAGCCAATGTTGAAAATCCGAAGGCTGAATTTTTTATCCCATTGGTAGCAGAAAGTCTGATCAAGAATAAACAAGCATCTTTCCAAGTTATACCTACCCAAAACCAGTGGTTCGGTGTTACTTATGTTGAAGATAAACCAATTGTACAAGAATGTATTGATAAACTAGTTGCTTCAGGAGAATATCCGGCTAAACTATGGTAGTATTTTTTGGATCATAGTAAGTATTTAATTACTGAAGAAAAATCTGCTTGTTTATTGAAAGTTTAAAAAATAAATTTTGAGATAACTAGTATAGGGTTATTAAACAAAAAACCCCATTCTCTTAAAAGAATGGGGTTTTTACATAGTAGATTTTAGAATTACTTCTTCTCGTCTTCGTCTTTTACTTCTTCGAAGTCAACATCGGTTACAGTATCATTCGCTGCAGCTTCTTGACCTGCATCAGCACCTCCTGCACCTTGTCCTGCTTCCTGAGATGCTTTATACATATCTTCTGAAGCAACATTCCATGCAGCTTGAAGCTCTTCCTGAGAAGTTTCCATTGCAGCGAAATCTTTAGCTGCATGAGCATCTTTTAGTTTCTTCAAACCTTCTTCGATAGGAGCTTTTTTATCATCCGATAATTTATCACCATATTCTTTCAATTGCTTTTCAGTAGAAAAGATCAGTGCATCAGCGGCATTCAGTTTATCCACTTCCTGTCGAGCTATTTTATCAGATTCAGCATTTGCTTCTGCTTCATCTTTCATTTTCTTGATCTCTTCATCCGTTAAACCTGAAGAAGCTTCAATACGGATCTTTTGTTCTTTATTGGTTGCTTTATCTTTTGCTCCTACATGTAAGATACCGTTTGCATCAATATCAAAAGTTACTTCAATCTGTGGAATACCACGAGGTGAAGGCGGAATACCATCCAGGTGGAAACGACCAATTGTTCTATTCTGATTGGCCATTGGGCGTTCTCCCTGCAAAATATGAATCTCTACAGATGGCTGATTATCAGATGCCGTTGAGAACACTTCCGACTTTTTAGACGGAATAGTTGTATTTGCCTCGATCAACTTAGTCATTACACCACCCATTGTTTCAATTCCCAATGAAAGCGGAGTAACGTCCAGTAATAATACATCCTTAACCTCGCCAGTTAACACACCACCCTGAATAGCTGCACCAATGGCAACCACTTCATCAGGATTAACACCTTTAGAAGGTTCTTTACCAAAGAATGCTTTAACGGCATCCTGAATTGCAGGAATACGTGTAGAACCACCTACTAAGATGATTTCATCAATATCAGAGGTGCTTAAACCGGCATTCTTTAATGCTTTCTTACAAGGGTCAATCGTTCTTTTGATTAAACTTTCGGCCAACTGCTCAAATTTAGCACGAGTCAGCGACTTTACTAGATGCTTAGGCATTCCATCACCTGCAGAAATATAAGGAAGATTAATTTCGGTTTGCGCTGTACTTGACAACTCGATCTTAGCTTTTTCAGCAGCTTCCTTTAAACGTTGAAGTGCCATTGGATCTTTACGAAGATCAATACCCTCATCACTCTTGAACTCATCAGCCATCCAGTCAATAATCACTGCATCAAAGTCATCACCACCCAGATGAGTATCCCCATCAGTAGATTTAACTTCAAAAACTCCATCACCCAACTCAAGAACAGAAACATCATGCGTACCACCACCACAGTCGAATACCACAATTTTCATATCCTTATGAGCCTTATCTAATCCGTATGCAAGTGCTGCAGCAGTGGGCTCATTGATAATACGGGAAACTTTCAATCCTGCAATCTCACCAGCTTCTTTCGTTGCCTGACGTTGAGCATCATTAAAATAAGCAGGAACAGTAATCACTGCTTCTGTCACTTCATGACCTAAGAAATCTTCAGCTGTTTTTTTCATTTTCTGCAAAATCATTGCAGAGATCTCCTGAGGAGTATATAAACGATCGTCTATTTTAACACGAGGAGTATTATTATCTCCTTTAACCACTGTGTATGGAACACGGGCCATTTCATTTGTAACCTCACCAAAACCATTACCCATAAATCGCTTGATCGAAGAAATGGTCTTTGTAGGGTTTGTGATTGCCTGACGTTTTGCCGGATCTCCAACCTTACGTTCACCATTGTCAACAAATGCCACAATTGAAGGGGTAGTACGTTTACCTTCACTGTTTGGGATAACTACAGGCTCATTACCCTCCATCACTGATACGCATGAATTTGTAGTTCCTAAGTCAATACCAATTATCTTTGCCATATTAAAATCCTTCTTAAATTTATTTTAGTTTACTTCTAAGCAATTAACAAGGCTTGTGCCAATTAACACTTAACCATAAATGACAGTATTTTGCCATTGATTGAATCAAAAAAAGGGTTTTTTAAAATGACAGGTTGGCAGTTTTTGAGTAGTGAGTAGTGAGTAGTGAGTAGTGAGTATTGAGTAGTGAGTATTGAGTAGTGAGTATTGAGATAGATTCTGCTTCATTTCATATAAGTACCTTCTTCTCAG
Organism: Sphingobacteriaceae bacterium; assembly: GCA_947479815.1. Taxonomy (GTDB): domain Bacteria; phylum Bacteroidota; class Bacteroidia; order Sphingobacteriales; family Sphingobacteriaceae; genus Daejeonella. The sequence continues at coordinate 20,785 of CANKAT010000048.1, read as the reverse complement.
ACAACAGACCTCAGATAACTGGAACCAAGAACCAAGAACCAAGAGCAAAGACTGTTTAGTACTAATTGAAATTTTCTGCTTTTTTCAGACCTCATACCTCGTACTTCAGTTAACAGATAAAAAGAAACAAGGCCTAGGAATCAAGTTAAGGAAGTTTCTTGCCTTGGAATGACCAGTATTCATTCTTTCTAACCAACTAACAACTAACCACCTAACCAACTCATACCTGATAACAGACAACTGATAACTGACCTCCGACCTCAGACTTCATACCTCATACTTCAGACCTCAGACAACAAAAGAAAGTCAAAAGCGGAAAGGTGAAAGCTAAAAGCAGAAAGTTGTAAGTAATAAGTTGTAAGTAATAAGTTGTATAAGTAATAAGTTGTAAGTAATAAGTTAAAAGCAAATTGTGCAATCTCATGCCTCATACTTCAGACCTCTGAACTCAGACTTCATACCTCCGACCTCATACCTCATGCTTCATTCCATTCCAGCACCTCAGACTTCCGGCCTCAGACAACTAATAACGGGTATCAAGAACCAAGAGCAAAGAACAAAGACTATTAGGTGCTAATTGAAATTTGCTGGTTTCATACATCGAACAACTGAAAACTGATATAACTAACCATCTAACCAACTAACTACTAACCAACAGACAACAGACAACAGATAACTGATAACAGATAACTGATAACAGACCTCCGACCTCATAAATAAACGCCAGAAACAAAAAAGACCCGCTCATTGAGCAGGTCTTTTGTATAGATTAAGAAAAAATTATTCTTCTTTTTTCTCTTCAGCCTGAGTATCGTCTGATGGAGTTTCTTCTGACTCAGAAGCCTCGATCTGAGTTTCTTCAGCTTGAACTTCTTCAGCTTGAACTTCTTCAGCTTGAACTTCTTCAGCTTGAATTTCTTCAGCTTGAATTTCCTCAACCTGAACTTCTTCAACAACAGAAGCTTCAACAACTTCTTCTATTTCAGCTTTAGGAGCAGCTTTAGCTACTGCAGCAGGAGCATCATCAGCTTTCTTTGACTTTGAACCACGACGGCGAGTAGTTTTCTTTTCAGCAACTGAATCACCTGAAGTGTAGATTTCATTGTAATCAACTAATTCAATTAATGCCATAGAAGCATTATCACCTAAACGATTTCCCATTTTAAGAATACGGGTATAACCTCCTGGACGATCAGCAACCTTGGAAGCGATATCGCGGAAAAGAATTGATACCACTTCTTTGTTCTGCAAGTAACTAAATACTGTACGACGTGAGTGAGTGGAATCGTCTTTTGACCTTGTAATGATTGGTTCAACGTATACACGCAAAGCTTTAGCTTTAGCAAGTGTAGTTGTAATGCGCTTGTGTAGTATAAGCGAAGAAGCCATGTTGGCAAGCATCGCTCTGCGATGACTGTCTGTACGACTTAAATGGTTTACTTTTTTACCGTGTCTCATTTTTTGTTTGATTGTGCACGTGCATACCGTCGATCAACCTTTCGGGATCGGGAATTATGCATTTCGCTTATTTATTCTTCGTCTAATTTAAACTTCGAAAGATTCATACCGAACGATAAACCTTTTGATTTTACTAAGTCCTGGATTTCAGTTAATGACTTCTTACCAAAATTTCTGAATTTCAGCATGTCAGCAACATCATAAGAAACAAGATCAGCCAATGAACGTATGTCTGCCGCTTTTAAGCAATTCAGAGCACGAACAGAAAGATCAAGATCAACTAATTCCATTTTAAGGATTTTACGCATGTGCAGTATTTCCTCATCAACTTCTTTAGTTTCTTCTTTTGCTTGAGATTCAAGCATGATGTTCTCATCAGAGAATAACATGAAGTGGTGAATAAGAATCTTGGCAGCTTCTTTCAAAGCTTCTTCAGGATGAATTGATCCGTCAGTTGTAATATCAAGAACAAGTTTCTCGTAATCTGTCTTTTGCTCTACACGGAAGTTCTCGATAGAATATTTAACATTCTTAATTGGAGTGTAGATAGAATCAATAGCGATAACACCAAGCGGTGCATCAGCATTTTTGTTCTCTTCTGCTGCAACATAACCTCTTCCTTTATTAACTGTAAGTTCAATCTCCAGGGTAACTGAAGACTCCATGTTACAGATAACAAGGTCTGAGTTAAGAACTTCAAAATTATTTGAGAATTTAGTAATGTCACCAGCTTTAAGCTGATCTTGTCCATTAATAATTACAAATACTTTTTCGTTATCGCCAGACTCCCCAACTTTCTTAAAGCGAACCTGCTTTAAATTAAGAATTATCTCAGTTACGTCTTCAACAACACCTTTGATGGTTGAAAATTCATGGGAAACTCCTGAAAAACGAACAGAAGTTATTGCAAAACCTTCCAAGGAAGATAAAAGTATTCTTCGTAAAGCATTACCAATGGTAACACCAAAACCAGGCTCTAAAGGTCTGAATTCAAATGTTCCGTCGAAATCCGTAGATTTCTGCATGATAACTTTATCAGGTTTCTGAAATGCTAAAATTGCCATTTAATATTTTGCTAATGAATGTTAATGTAAATGCAGTAATGGCCTTGTTCCAAAAGATCAGGGCCAGTACTATTACTTAGAGTACAACTCGACGATCAGATTTTCCTTGATATTTTCAGGAATCTCATCACGACTTGGCAAGTTCAGGAATTTACCTGTTAAGGAATTTGCATCCCATTCTAACCAGCTGAATTTATTAATTGTTCTTGCAGCCACTGAATGTGCAACGGCCTCAAGACTTTTTGAACGTTCACGAACTGCAATAACATCGCCAGAACGTAACGAATAAGACGCAATATTTACAATCTCACCATTTACAGTAATATGCTTGTGACCAACTAACTGACGTGCAGCAGAGCGGGTTGGGGCAATTCCTAAACGGTAAACTGTATTATCTAAGCGTGCCTCAAGGAATTTCAGCAAGTTCTCTCCTGTAATACCTTCTTTTGCAGAAGCTTTATGAAAAAGATTTTCGAAATAACGCTCTAAAACACCGTAAGTGTATTTAACTTTTTGCTTCTCCATTAACTGCACAGCAAATTCTGATTGCTTACCTCTTTTTCTGGAGGTACCATGCATCCCTGGAGGATAATTCTTTCTTTCTAACGCCTTATCAGGACCAAAAATTGGTTCTCTGAATCTTCGGGCGATTTTGGACTTGGGTCCTGTGTATCTAGCCATTTTTGTTTGGTTTTTAAAGTATCATCCCAACCATGTCGGGAGAATCTTAGCTTTAAAAAAATTATTAATTGTATGTATTAAACTCTTCTTCTTTTAGGAGGACGACATCCATTGTGTGGAAGCGGAGTAATATCCTGAATCGTAGTTACTTCAATACCAGCAGTCTGCAAAGTACGAATAGCTGACTCACGACCGGAACCCGGACCCTTAACGTATACTTGAACCTTACGAAGGCCAAGATCATGCGCTACCTTAGCACAATCACCAGCAGCCTGTCCGGCAGCATATGGAGTATTTTTCTTAGAACCTTTAAAACCCATCTTTCCAGCAGAAGACCATGAAATGGTTTGACCCTGTAGATTGGTTAAGGTAATGATGATATTATTGAATGTAGCATTAACATGTGCTTCGCCGATGGGCTCTACAATTACAACACGCTTTTTGGTAACTTTTTTAGTTTTAGCCATTTTTTGAGATTTGAGATGTGAGACTTAAGATCTGAGATTAGATCCCGGCACTCCTATCTATTTCTTTTTTTTTAAATCATGAAGTATGATCATTTAAGATCCGAACTTCATATCCGCTTAATTTGTTAACTAATCGAGATCAGGATTCGAAATACTCGCATATCTCAAATCTCATATCTCCTATCTTACTTAGTTGCTTTTTTCTTGTTTGCAACAGTTTTACGTTTTCCTTTACGAGTACGTGAATTATTCTTGGTACGCTGACCACGAACTGGCAATCCCTTACGATGACGTAAGCCACGATAACAACCGATATCCATTAAACGCTTGATGTTTAATTGCACTTCGGAACGTAATGCACCTTCAACTTTGATTTCATCATTGATAAAACCACGAATTGCTGCTAACTGATCATCAGTCCAGTCCTGAACTTTAATATTCACATCAATACCCGCATCATTCAGGATTCGTTGTGCGGTTGCCTTTCCGATACCGAAAATGTAAGTAAGTCCGATTTCTCCTCTTTTGTTTCTTGGTAAATCAATACCTGCTATCCTTGCCATAATTCCTTGAGTTGTAAGTTATAAGTTGTAGGTAATAAGTAGAAAGTCAGAAACTTATAACTTATAACTTATTACATATAACTTATTACTAATTACTTATTACTATTAATATTATCCCTGACGTTGTTTATATTTTGGGTTCTTTTTGTTGATCACATAAAGTACTCCTTTGCGACGGATCACCTTACAATCAGCACTACGTTTTTTGATGGATGCTCTAACTTTCATCTTTATCCTATTTATATCTGTATGTTATTCTGCCTTTACTCAAATCATAAGGAGACATTTCCAATTTCACTTTATCTCCAGGTAGAATCTTGATGTAGTGCATCCTCATCTTACCAGAAATGTGCGCAATGATCTCATGTCCGTTTTCCAACTCAACACGAAACATTGCATTAGACAATGCCTCTCTAATTATTCCGTCTTGTTCTATTGAAGCCTGTTTGGCCATATATTATTTAATTTTTCCTGCTTTAATGCGAACTCTGATTGAAAATTTTTGTAATTCTCTCAAATACAATAGCCTTACAAACAAAATTTCAAACCCTAAGCCCATCACAACAGGGATGCAAAATTAAATAAAAATTTTTAATATTTAATCTTTTTGTTTTAAAACTTCCTCAATGTATTCAAATGAAGAAAGCACATCTGCTTTACCCCTTTTAATTGCTACTGTATGCTCATAATGAGCAGATGTTCTCTTGTCAACAGTACTTACTGTCCAACCATCTTCCCAGAATTTAACACCAGCCTTACCGGCATTAATCATTGGTTCGATTGCAATAACCATCCCCTCTTCCAATTTTATACCAGAACCACGTTTACCATAATTAGGAACCTCAGGCTTTTCGTGCAGTTTTACACCAACACCATGACCTACAAGTTCTTTCACTACACCAAATCCATTTTTCTCAGCATGCTCTTGAACTGCATATCCAATATCACCTACTCTCATTCCTACAACAGCTTTTTCAACAGCAAGGTTCAAACACTCTTTGGTAACTTTAAGAAGTTTCATTGTCTCAGCATTCACATTCCCAATAGGAAAGGTATAAGCTGAGTCGCCAAAGAACTCATTTAGTATCACACCGCAATCAACTGAAACAATGTCTCCGTCTTTGATAGCATACTCACTCGGAAATCCATGTACTACCTGATCATTTAATGAAATGCAAAGGGAATAAGGAAATCCATTATAGTTCAAAAATGCAGGAACACCACCATGATCACGAATAAACTCTTCTGCAATTTTATTAAGTTGAATAGTTTTTACACCTTCTCCAATATTCTTGGCCACTTCAGCCAAACTTTTGGAAACGAGCAGAGAACTTTCCCTGATTTTCTCAATATCTTCAGAAGACTTGTAAAAAATCTTAGACATGGATCTTAAATTACCGAACCACCTGCCGAAACAGGAGTACGACCTTTAATCCTGCCAGTTTTCATTAATCCATCATAATGACGCATCAATAAATGACTTTCAACTTGTTGTAATGTATCTAAAACAACACCAACCAGAATTAATAGAGAGGTACCGCCATAAAAGTGAGCGAACTGACTATTAACACCAAGTATAATTGCAATAGAAGGCATAATGGCTATTATTGCAAGAAATATTGATCCAGGTAAAGTAATTTTAGATATCACCGCATCAATATAATCGCCAGTTGACTTTCCTGGCTTTACACCCGGAACAAATCCACCATTCTTTTTCATATCATCAGACATTTGAACCGGGTTAACGGTAATAGCTGTGTAAAAGAAGGTAAAGGCAATGATCATAAAGCCAAAGGTCAGGTTATACGTTAAAGATGTATAATCACTGAACGCAGCTAAGAAAGAAGATTGTGCTGAAGGAAAGAATGAACCAATGGTGGTAGGTATGAACATGATCGCCTGAGCAAAAATGATCGGCATAACACCTGCTGCATTTACTTTTAATGGAATATACTGACGTACACCACCATATTGTTTTGCGCCAACGATTTTTTTGGCATACTGTACAGGAATTTTTCTAACTCCCTGAACAATCAGGATAGTAAACATTACTACCAAGAACAGTGCAGCAATCTCAACAATAAAGGAGATCAAACCTCCTTGGGCTCCCATGCGAGAATTGAATTCAGAAAGAATACCAAAAGGTAATTGAGCGATGATACCTACCATGATGATCATGGAAATACCGTTTCCGATACCTTTATCAGTGATTTTCTCTCCTAACCACATCACAAACATGGTTCCTGCTGTCAATATAAACATAGAGGAAATGGTGAACATCGGCTCTGAAAGCAAGCGTGCATCAGGGCTTATTTGTGAACGTACATATCCAATTGCTTGTAAAGCAGTAATGATAATGGTCAAATAACGTGTAAACTGATTGATTTTTTTACGTCCGCTCTCACCTTCTTTTTGAAGTTTCTGAAAGTAAGGCACAGCAATACCTAACAACTGCACTACAATCGATGCAGAAATATAAGGCATAACACCCAATGCGAAGATAGATGCACGGGAGAAAGATCCACCGGCAAACATATTTAGTAATCCGAGTAATCCTTCTTTTGCCTGAGCATCGTCAAGAGAAGCAGAATTAACTCCAGGAAGTACGATAAATGAACCTATCCTATAAATTAAAAGACATAAGAGCGTGAATAAAATCCTCGCTCTTAAATCTTCAATTTTCCAAATATGGGATAGCGTTGTAAAAAACTTCTTCATGAATAATTATAGTTTAACTATTGCACCACCCAAGGCTTCAATCGCTTTTTGAGCTGTAGCTGAAAATGCATGGGCTTTAACATCCAATTTGGATTTTACTTCACCTCTACCTAAGATTTTTACTAGGTCATTCTTAGATGCTAAACCATGCTCTCTGAATGTATCAAAATCGATAGAAGTTAAATTATACTTTTCAGCAAGGGCTTGCAATGCATCTAAATTAACACCTACATATTCTGTACGGTTAATTGGGTTAAAACCCACCTTAGGTAAACGGCGTTGTAAAGGCATTTGACCACCTTCAAAACCGACCTTGCTCTTGTATCCTGAACGTGATCCAGCACCTTTGTGACCACGAGTGGAAGTTCCACCGCGACCAGATCCGGTTCCACGACCGATACGTTTTCTATTTTTTGTTGAACCTTCTGCAGGCTGTAAGTTACTTAAGTCCATGATTAGATACTTTCTACTGCTACTAAATGATTAACTTTTCTCACCATTCCGATAATTGCCGGATTAGCTTCAACCTCTACAGAATGGTTCATTCTTCTTAAACCTAATGCCTGCATAGTTCTTTTTTGACGCTCGCTTCTATCGATAACGCTTTTAATCTGGGTTATTTTAATTTTAGCCATGATGATTATCCGTTAAATACTTTATTTAAATTCACCCCACGTTGCTGAGCAACAGTATATGCATCGCGTAATTGCGATAGTGCTAATACAGTTGCCTTAACCACGTTGTGCGGGTTAGATGAACCTTTTGACTTTGCAAGTACATTGTGTACTCCGGCACTTTCAAGTACCGCACGCATTGCACCACCAGCAATAACACCGGTACCCGGTGCTGCAGGCTTAATGAATACGAAGCCTCCAGAGTATTTACCGATCTGCTCATGAGGAACAGTACCGTTAATTACAGGAACTTTTACCAGGTTCTTTTTTGCATCATCGATTCCTTTAGCAATTGCTTCTGTAACCTCTTTTGCCTTACCAAGTCCGAATCCTACAATTCCGTTCTCATCTCCTACCACTACGATAGCAGAAAAACTGAAGGTACGTCCACCTTTGGTAACTTTAGCAACACGCTGGATGCTAACTAAGCGATCTTTTAATTCGATTTCGCTTGATTTTACTCTTTTTATATTGATAGTTGACATTCTCTTTATTTTATGATAACACCGATATTATTGATTTATGATCGCTGTAACCGGTGCTAATTAAAATACTAAACCAGCTTCACGTGCACCTTCAGCCAGTGATTTCACACGACCATGATACAGGTAGCCATTTCTGTCAAAAACAACTTGGCTTACACCAGCTGCTAATGCTTTCTCTGCTACTGATTTACCAACTGCTTTTGATTGATCAGATTTGTTTCCGTTTGCAACAAAATCTTTAGATAAAGATGATGCTGAAACAATGGTAATTCCGCTATTATCATCGATAATCTGAGCATATATCCCTTTATTGCTTCTGTACACTGACAAACGCGGGCGCTCTGCAGAACCTGTTAATCTCTTTCTGATTCCTCTTTTGATTCGCTCTCTGCGAGATAATTTAATTCCTGCCATGATGATTATTTTTTAGCGGCTGATTTACCAGCTTTTCTTCTTAACACTTCACCTACAAACTTGATACCTTTACCTTTGTAAGGCTCAGGAGCACGTAGTGAACGAATTTTCGCTGCTACTTGTCCTAACAATTGCTTGTCGATACTCTCTAATATAATTACCGGATTCTTACCCTTTTCTGATGTGGTAGTAACCTTGATCTCTTTTGGTAATTCAAACACGAAATGGTGAGAGAATCCTAAAACTAGATCTAGTGTATTTCCTACATTAGTGGCACGGTAACCAACACCAACAAGTTCTTGTTCTGATTTGTATCCTTCAGTAACACCAACAACCATGTTATTGATCAATGAACGATATAAACCATGAAGAGCTTTATGACGTTTCTGCTCAGAAGGACGTTCAACAGTAAGTATACCGTCTTCCTGAATAACTTTTATATCTGAATCTACATCCTGAGTTAATTCACCTTTTGGTCCTTTAACTGTTACCAGGTTAATATCAGAAACTGATATTGTAACACCTGCTGGAATATTAATCGGGGCTTTTCCTATTCTTGACATCTTCTCTTATCCTCCTATTAATAAACGTAACATAAAACCTCACCGCCAATATTCAAATTCTTAGCTTCTTTATCAGTCATAATACCTTTAGAAGTAGAAAGAATAGCGATACCTAAACCGTTTAATACACGTGGCATGTTATCCACACCAGCATATCTTCTTAAACCTGGAGTACTCACACGTGAGATATTGCGAATAGCCGAGATTTTAGTAATTGGATTGTACTTCAAAGCGATCTTAATCGTTCCCTGAGTATTCGTATCCTCAAACTTGTAATTAGTAATAAAACCTTTGTCAAAAAGAACTTTTGTCATCTCTTTTTTCAGGTTCGATGCAGGTATCTCTACAACGCGGTGGTTAGCCTTAATGGCATTCCTTACTCTCGTAAGATAATCTGCTATTGGATCTGTATTCATTATTTATTTATTATGATAGTGGTTTCCTTTCCAACCTATTCGGAACGACCTGCCATCGGTTAATTCTTGAGTTATAAGTATTAAGTTATAAGTAGTAAGTAGTAAGTTATAAGTATTAAGTCGTAAGTTATATTTTCATAATGCCTATAGCTGTTATGATCTTATAAACTATTGTTTGATTTACTGTTTATACAACTTATAACCTAAAACCTACAACTTTAAACTTTCCTACCAGGATGCCTTACGTACTCCCGGGATCTTACCTGCCAATGCCATTTCACGGAATGTTACCCTTGAAATACCAAACTGACGCATATAACCACGAGGACGACCAGTTAATTTACAACGATTGTGTAAACGTACTGGTGAAGAATTTTTAGGTAATTTATCAAGACCTTCAAAATCTCCAGCAGCTTTAAGGGCTGCTCTTTTATCTGCGAACTTGGCAACTAATCTGGCACGTTTAACTTCACGTGCTTTTACACCTTCTTTAGCCATTATTGTTGAATTGTAGTTTGATTTTTAAATGGTAAACCGAATTGCTTAAGTAATTCTAAAGCTTCAACATCTGTTTTAGCGGTAGTTACGAAAGTGATATCCATACCCATGATTTTATTGATCTGATCGATATTGATCTCAGGGAAGATAATCTGCTCAGTTACTCCTAATGTATAGTTTCCGCGTCCATCAAAGCCTTTATCATTGATTCCTTTGAAATCACGAATACGTGGCAAAGCTACAGCGATCAAACGATCAAGGAACTCATACATATGATTATCACGTAATGTTACACGAACACCGATTGGCATTCCTTTACGTAATTTAAAGTTAGAAATATCTTTCTTAGATTTTGCAGGAATGGCTTTCTGACCGGTAATAGTGGTCATTTCATTGATTGCATTATCAATTAACTTCTTATCGGTTGCAGCTGCACCAACACCCTGGTTGATTGCAATTTTCTGCAAGCGAGGAACCTGCATTACGCTTTTATACTGGAATTTATCCTTTAAAGCTGTAACGATTTCCTCGTTATATTTTGATTTTAATCTTGGTACGTAAGCCATTACTTAATTTCCTCCCCAGATTTTTTAGAGATGCGTATTGATTTACCATCGGCATTTTTCTGTTTACCTACGCGAGTTGGTTTACCAGTTTTGGCGTCAACAAGCATAATATTAGAAATATGAAGACTGGCTTCTTTCTTTATGATACCTCCATTTGGAGTGGCAGCATTTGGTTTTGTATGTTTAGATACCATGTTGGCACCTTCAACTATAATTCTGCTAGTAGCTAGCTGAACTTCTAATACCTTTCCTTGTTTTCCTTTAGAATCACCTGCAGTAACTTGTACTAGGTCTCCTTTGCGGATTTTCAACTTAGGTTGTGATTTTATTTTCTTTTCCATTTTACAAAACCTCCGGTGCTAATGATACAATCTTCATGAATTGTTTTTCACGTAGCTCTCTAGCTACAGGGCCGAATATACGTGTTCCACGCGGCTCGTCCTGAGCGTTCAGCAATACAGCTGCATTATCGTCAAAGCGGATATATGATCCGTCTTTTCTTCTGATCTCTTTCTTTGTTCTCACAACAACTGCCTTTGAGACAGATCCTTTTTTGATGTTACCTGATGGAATAGCGCTCTTTACAGTGACAACTACTTTGTCACCTATGGATGCATAACGCTTTCCGGTACCACCTAAAACGCGGATAACTAACACTTGTTTAGCTCCACTGTTGTCAGCAACATTCAGTCTTGATTCCTGTTGTACCATGTTACTTAGCTCTTTCTAAAATTTCCACTAATCTCCAGTTCTTGGTCTTACTCAGCGGACGAGTTTCCATGATTAACACTGTATCACCGATACCGCATGTGTTAGTCTCGTCATGAGCCATAAATTTGGTAGTTTTCTTAACGAACTTACCATAAATCGGGTGCTTCACTTTACGCTCTACAGAAACAACAATAGATTTCTCCATTTTGTTACTTACTACCAACCCGGTTCTTGTTTTTCTTAATTGTCTTTCCATTTTGGACTTTTATTTATTCAGAAGCGGACTCTGTCGCAGCAGATGCTTTTGCTTCCGCCTTGCGCTTAGTCAATTCTGTGTTTAAACGTGCTACATCTTTTCTAACTTTTGTGATCCTAGTAGGATTTTCAATAGCTGAAACTGTATGAGCAAATTTCATTTTTGTGAGATTGGCTTTCTCTTCATTAATTCGGGCAACAACTTCTTCAGTTGTTAATCCTTGTATTTCTGAATTCTTCATATTCTTTTTAGTTGTAAGTTGTAAGTTGTAAGTTGTAAGTCACAAATCGGAGACTTTTAACTATTTCACTTAAAACTCTTTGTATCTAAGTTTAGCTGAGTATTAGGCGATGGGTTAAAACTTATAACTTATAACTTATAACCTATTACTTATAACTTAAAACTCTTTATGCTTCTACAAAATCTCTTCTAATAACAAATTTTGTTTGAACTGGTAATTTCTGAGCAGCTAAACGCATGGCCTCTTTTGCAATTTCTAAAGGTACACCTTCAGCTTCAAAGATCATTCTACCAGGTCTTACAACTGCTACCCAATACTCAGGAGCACCTTTACCTTTACCCATACGTACTTCAGCAGGCTTTTTCGTAACTGGCTTGTCTGGGAATATACGAATCCAAACCTGACCTTCCCTTTTCATGAAACGGGTAACGGCAATACGGGCAGCTTCTATCTGACGACTGGTTATCCAGGCCGGCTCTAATGATTTAATTCCGAAAGAACCAAAGGCTAATTCTGCACCGCGACCGGCCAGACCTTTCATTTTGCCCTTCTGCATCTTTCTGAACTTCGTTCTCTTTGGCTGTAACATGTTCTTATTTTTATTTTGTTGTTAGTTATTAGTTGGTTAGTTGGTTAGATACTACCCGATATCTATCGAGTTGGTTAGCTTTCAGTTTGTTGTAAATACTGTTTTGTAATACTAACTACTAACTACTAATTACTAATTACTAACTACTAATTCTTAATTATTTCTTACCTCTAAAACCACCTGCACCACCGGCATTACCACCACGGTTCTGACCACCTGGTCCGCCGCTACGATTTTGACCTCCTGCACCTGGACCGCCGCCACGATTTTGACCTCCGCCACGGTTATCACCGCCACGTCTGTCGCCACCACCACCACGATTATCAGTACGTCTGTCGCCACCACCGCGTCTTTCGCCGCCACCAGCAAATGGTGCTGCGCCGCCTTCAGGGCCTCTACCTTTAACTCCAGTTGTTTGACCAATGTTTGGAGAAAGATCACGTTTTCCGTAAACTTCGCCTTTCATGATCCAAACTTTAACTCCGATCTTACCATACGTGGTAAGTGCTTCAGATAAAGCGTAATCTATATCAGCACGAAATGTATGCAAAGGCACACGTCCATCCTTATATTGCTCGGTACGCGCCATTTCAGCACCCCCTAAACGACCAGAACACATAATTTTGATACCTTCAGCTCCCATACGCATCGTTGATGCGATTGAAGTTTTCATGGCACGACGGAAAGAGATCCTTGCTTCTAATTGCTTTGCAACTCCTTCACCTACTAATTGTGCGTCTAATTCAGGACGTTTGATCTCAAATATATTGATCTGTACGTCTTTCTTAGTCAGTTTTTTAAGTTCTTCTTTGATCTTATCAACTTCCTGACCACCTTTTCCAATCACGATACCCGGACGGGCAGTGTGAATAGTGATGGTGATACGCTTCAAGGTACGCTCAATAACCACTTTGGATATTCCGCCTTTTGAAATACGTGCTGCCAGGTATTTTCTGATCTTTTCGTCCTCAACTAATTTCTCGGAGTAATCGTTCCCACCAAACCAATTAGAATCCCAACCTTTGATGATTCCTAATCTGTTACCTATTGGATGTGCTTTTTGTCCCATTTCTCCTTACTTAGTTATTGGTTCACTAATTTTACTGTCAACTATCAAAGTTACGTGGTTAGAACGCTTACGAATTCTGTGTCCGCGACCCTGTGGAGCTGGTCTTAATCTCTTTAACTGGCGTCCGCCATCAACCATAATTGTTTTCACAAACAATTCATTGTCTTCAGGGCGTTGACCTTCATTTTTTGATTCCCAATTTTTGATTGCTGATAACAAAAGTTTCTCAACTCTTATTGCAGCCTCTTTATTGGTAAATTTCAAAATATATAAGGCTTTCTCAACCCGTTCACCTCTGATCAGATCAACAACCAATCTCATCTTACGTGGTGAGGTAGGGCAATTATTTAGTTTTGCTATTGCTTCCATTGCTTATTTTTTCTTATCAGAGTGACCTCTAAATGTTCTGGTTGGAGAAAATTCACCAAGCTTATGCCCAACCATGTTCTCAGTTACATATACCGGAATAAATTTATTTCCGTTGTGAACTGCAAATGTATGACCAACGAAATCCGGAGAAATCATTGACCTACGTGACCAAGTTTTGATCACAGTTTTCTTATTGCCCTCATTTTGCGCAGTTACTTTCTTCGCTACGTTATGATCTATATAGGGTCCTTTTTTTATTGAACGTGCCATTATTTCTTCCTTCTCTCTATGATGTAACGATCAGACGCTTTCTTTTTATCGCGGGTTTTAAAGCCTTTAGCTAATAAACCTTTTCTTGAGCGAGGATGACCACCTGATGATCTACCTTCACCACCACCCATTGGGTGATCGACTGGATTCATCGCTACACCTCTTACTCTTGGACGACGACCTAACCAACGTTTTCTACCTGCTTTTCCTAATACTTCGTTCGCTTTTTCGGAGTTTGAAACAGTTCCGATAGTTGCCATACAAGTAGCCAGAATCATACGGGTTTCGCCAGAAGGCATTTTAATGATCGCATATTTACCATCACGTGCTGAAAGTTGCGCATAAGCACCTGCACTACGTGCAATGATTGCACCTTGTCCGGGGTTAAGTTCAATGTTGTGAATGATAGATCCTAGTGGAATGTTCTTCAAAGGAAGCGCATTTCCGATTTCAGGAGCCGAAGCTTCACCTGAAACAACCTTCATTCCAACCTTTAAGCCTTCCGGAGCAATAATGTAACGTTTTTCACCATCGGCATAATTTACCAGGGCGATACGTGCACTACGATTCGGATCGTACTCAATTGTGGCAACAGTTGCGGGGATATCGTTTTTATCGCGTTTAAAATCAATCAATCGGTATGACTTTTTATGTCCCCCACCGAGATAACGCATAGTCATTTTACCGGAATTATTTCTACCGCCGGAATTCTTGATGCTAGTAACTAACGATTTTTCTGGAACGTTAGTGGTTACATCAGAGAAAACTCCTCCTACTCTGAAACGAGTACCCGGGGTAACCGGTTTAAATCTTCTTACTGCCATGTCTTAATTAAATATTGCTGTAAAAGTCAATGGTTTCACCATCTTTTAGCGTTACTATTGCTTTTTTGTACTTCGGAGCATTTCCTGTTACAACACCAGCCTTAGTGTTACGCGATTTTGTTTTTCCATAAACAACTATCGTATTGATAGCCTGGATATTCACTCCATACATTTTTTCGATCGCACCTTTGATCTCTAATTTGTTGGCTCTGTGATCAACCTTGAATGAGAAGCGGTTTAACTTTTCAGTTAAAGCTGATGCTTTCTCGGTTAGAATTGGTTTCTTTAAAATTTCCATCTTACTTAGCGAAGGCCTCCTCCAATGTTTTAACAGTTTCTGTAGTCAGCAATAAAGTTCCTGAGTTCAATACATCATATGTATTTAATTCTGCTGCAGTAACTACTTTTGCTTTCTTTAAATTTCTGCTTGATAAATAAACATTGTTATTTGCAGCTGGCAAAACTAATAATGTTTTAGCATCAGTTAGTTTCAAATCAGCCATGATTTTCACGTAGTTTGCAGTTTTGATCGAGTCAAAAGAGAACGCTTCGAGAACAACAATGTTATTGTCTTTTGCTTTATATGTTAGTGCAGATTTACGAGCTAATGATTTAAGCTTTTTATTCAGCTTGAAACTGTAGTCGCGTGGCTGCGGACCGAATACACGACCACCACCATTAAATAATGGAGATTTGATAGATCCTGCACGGGCACCACCTGTACCTTTTTGTTTGTATAATTTTTTGGTAGATCCGGCGATTTCATTACGTTGCTTAGACTTATGCGTTCCCTGGCGCTGATTTGCCAAGTATTGCTTTACATCTAAATAGATCGCATGATCGTTTGGTTCTACTGCGAAGATCGCATCAGGAAGCTGCACCTTGGCACCTGTTTCTTTGCCTGATATATTTATAACCTTAACTTCCATCTTCTTATTTATCAACGATTACGTAAGAACCCTTAGCTCCCGGAATTGAACCGCTAATCACTAATAAGTTTTGCTCTGTATACACTTTCAAAACCTGAAGATTCTGAATTTTGACGCGGTCGCCACCCATACGGCCTGCCATACGCATACCTTTGAATACACGAGAAGGCCATGAAGATGCACCCAGGGAACCTGGAGCTCTTAAACGGTTATGCTGTCCGTGAGTTTGACCACCAACACCACCAAATCCATGACGTTTTACAACACCCTGAAAACCTTTACCTTTTGAAGTTCCAACTACATCGACAAAATCGCCTTCAGCGAAGATCTCAACACTTACAATATCACCAAGAGCTTTGGCATCTTCAAAATTCTTAAACTCAACAAGCTTACGCTTAGGAGTAGTTTTAGCTTTTGTGAAATGCCCTTTCAATGGACCGCTTGTGTTTTTCTCTTTCTTGTCGTCGAAAGCTAACTGAACTGCTGTGTAGCCGTCTGTATCGACGGTACGTAGTTGGGTTACTACGCATGGCCCAGCTTCGATCACTGTACAAGGGATATTTTTCCCTTCAGCATCGAATATGCTGGTCATTCCTACTTTTTTTCCAATAATTCCTGACATTTTCTTTAATCAATTTGTGTCCATCGAAGCAGTAGGGCTTCGTTCAAGACATAGTAAACCCCTCTAAAGGGAGGGCAAAGATAGGAAAGTCTTATTAATTATCAAATAGTTGAGTGATTATTTTTTAATTTATTTAGGGAAGGGGGTTTGGAAAGCTGAAAGGGGGAAAGCTGAAAGCTGAAAGCTAAAAGCTGAAAGGGGGAGTAATAAGTAGTAAGTTATATGTAGTAAGTAATAAGTTATAAGTAATAAGTTTTAAATTATAAGTAATAAGTTTTAAGTATAAAGCTGAAAAGAGAAGATTAATTATAATAAACTCATTATAAATCAGTTATTTGCAATAAAAATACTATAGACATGAGATTAATAAGATCATTCTATTTATTCCTTAATATAAGTATCGCCGCAAATGCTTTTGGACAGGTGCCTTCAGCAGATTCTATTGCGGTTAGACAGGCTTCGGCTCAATCAGATACAGTTGTAAAGCAATTTGATGAACTATTTAAGCGCTTGGGTTCTAATAGGAATATGACGAACACTTCGGTTGCGGAGCTCTGGAAGAACATGAATGATAGTTTGCTCCTGCAAAAGAAATTACTGAAGCAAGGCAAAGCTGAACTTGAGAAAAGTTCTCAGCGTATCAGCGCTATGAAGGTTGAGATTGATAATTTAAAAGCTTCAGGATCTTCTATCGGTGAACTGAACACAATGGAGCATTCTGTAAATGGTTCATCCAACTCCCTATATTTATGGGGCGCTCTGCTCCTACTTGTTGCCGCGCTAGCTTATGCAATTTTAAGAATGCGCAGCGCGGTTAAAGAAGCCCGCTATCGCATCGCACTTTATGATCAGCTTTTTGAAGAACTTCGCGAAAACCGCAGCAAAGCCAATGAACGTGAAAAAAAACTTGCACGTGAACTTCAAACCGCCAGAAATAGGGTTGAGGAGTTGACTGGGAAATTATAGATTGCTTTAACTATTTTAACGTTTGGAGTTAGCAAATTACTAGTATTCAATAAATCTCTCGAAAAAATACTTTAGCAACACTAGTTATTTCTTTAATATGATATTATTTATGATCTAACCCTTTTAAAAGGCCTTCAAACGGGTCATTATTGCCGCAATATTTTACGCAACGTACGATGCTCCCCAGATGATATCTGGAGCAGGTATGGACCCGGTGCTAGCTCATACAGATTCAGCTTCAGGATTCCGCCATCGGGCTGATAATCTTTTGAATAAATAAGCTTCCCTCCCATATTCAGAATCTCAACCTTTATAGCACCTGAATATTCTGAACCTAGAACCAAATTCAACTCTGTAGTGAAAGGATTTGGGTAAATCTGCACCGCATCTACAAAGAATGATCGTTCAATAACACCCTGACATAACTTATCTGTATAAACCTTTACCTTATTAAGTCCACTTTTTAAACTTAGTTGAATTTCATTGATAGAAGTTTTGATCCGTTCGCCGTTCAGTTCAACAAAATAAGTTTCAGCACCTTCCAGTTTTAAATTCAGCTTATTGTCGGCCCTATTAATAAAGGAATAAAGCGCAAGATCTTTGGGTTCAGTAATGGTAATCTCAAAGCATTGCTTAAAAGTACTCTCTGTGCTAATTGTAAAACATACATCATACACCCCGGGCGACAGATTCTTAATTTCTAGCAAGTTTGAAAAATCATACCGATTATTCTGACCATTTCCGGTGATGGCAGCGGTATAATTTAAAGTCTGCAGCGTTTTAACACTGATAATTCCATTCATAGTACCGCGGCAGCTAAGCCCCGTTGCAGAAACAGTGAAATTATTCGATGGAAGGGTATAAATAAAGGTGAAGCCTTCTTTAATTGCTTGTCCGCCGATATTTGTTAGGATAATATTCCCACTCGCGGAACCTGGAGCCACCACTGCCGATATACTTGTTGGCGAAAGAATTGTGAACGAAGTAGCTGCCTTGCCACCAAAACTTACCCCTTTCACATCTCCAAGATTGGCACCTGTAATCAACACACTAATCCCAGCAATTGCACTCTGTGGAAGAAATGAAGAAATTAAGGGCGGCGAAATAAATCGGAAACCATCGAATGAGCTTGAACCTCCTAGGGTAGAAACCACCACCTTTCCATCAGTAGCCCCGTCAGCTACAAATGCACTAATTTGCGTCGCAGAAACTACTTTAAAGGAAGTCACTACTTTATTCCCAATACTGACTGCATTTGTTGTTAACAAATTTGTTCCATAAATATTGATTTCAGTGCCCTTTCCACCCAGAAGCGGGTCAACAGAAGATATAGTTGGTAATGGAATAAAAGTAAAGCCATTAAGTTCGCCAGTGCCCCCGAGATTAGTTACACTCACTGCTCCAGAAGAACCTGCTGCCAGGACAGCTTCAATAGTTGTACTTGAAAGAACCTTGAAAGAAGCAGCCTCAGTTGATCCAAACTTTACTGAAGTCACCTGATCGAAATTAATACCTGTAATTCTTAGCGTAGCACCTACCCCAGCACTTGCAGGTGTAAAATATTCGACCCTAGGCACCATAATATAAGTAAAGCCTGGCGCACTAACTAAACCATCTGCAGTACGAACCTTAATATCTCCTGATGACCCTAAGGCCACAGTTGCTGTGATCATACTTTCAGAATTTACTGTGAATGATTTTGCTGGAGTTCCGCCAAAACTCAACTCAATTACTTTCACGAAATTAGAGCCATTGACCACTACCTTCTGATCAGTAGCAGCAATTTTTGGACTAAATGAATCTATTCTAAGAGTTGAAACAAAGGTAAAACCCTCTTTTACTGCAGTGCCACCAGGAGTAGTCACCGAAACCGGTCCATTTACAGCATTACTTATAATCACGCTAATCTCGGTAGCAGAATTTACAACGAAGGAGCTTTGGGCTTTTCCTCCAAATAACACTTCTGTAGCACCAGTGAAGTTTGTACCTGTGATCGTGACGGTGGTACCTTCAAATGCAAACTGCGGACTAAATGCGGTGATTGTAGGGGCAGGAAAATAAACAAAACCCTCTTTTTTGGCAATTCCATAAGTAGAAGTGACTGTTACCAAGCCCGTAGAACCAAAACCCAATACGGCCGAAATTTTCTGCTCAGAATCTACCGTAAAGGAAGCGGCATTAATTCCGCCGAATTTGACGGATTGAATTTGGTTAAAATTCGAACCATTAATCACGATGATATCACCTAGTTTCCCCGAAGGTGTAATTGAATTTATTGAAGGCTTTGGTGCAAAAGTAAATCCATTCGCTTCAACCTTACCGGCTGTGGTTGTCAATGACACCTTACCACTTGCACCGGCTGCTAGTACTACTTTTACGGTCTGATCATTTACCACGATAAAGGAGGCTGCAGGAATATCTCCAAAACTGATCAGGCTAGTGGTGCTTAAATTGGTTCCAGTAATGGTAATCGTATCTCCTGTAAATCCAAAGTTGGGCAAAAATGAATTAATTACGGGAGGAGGCAGGTAGACAAAGCCGTTGAGAAATGCCGTACCACCTGAGGTAGTTATGGCAATTTCGCCGCTTGCCCCTGCAGCAAGAACTGCATCTACCTGAGTAGCCGAAACAACAGCAAAAGATGCTGCCGGGGTTCCGCCAAAGGTGACTGAGCTTGCCGTACTAAGATTTTCACCTACAATCCTTATTGTAGTTCCTGTTCCAGCCTGTGCCGGACTAAAACCTGTTATTTTGGGATAAGGGAAGCCACAAGTTGCCGGAATTACTGCCGTCATAGCTCCTGAGCAAGTACCTCCAGCTGCCTGAACACTGAATGCAACTTGAAAAGCCCCACCATCGCGGTTATTCTGGACTATTGTGTTTCTAGTTCCAGAAGAAATAGCATAATGCATCAGATCATCACTATCAATCACATGTCCCAGATTATGCGCATGCCCCAGTTCATGCTGAACAACTGACTGAAAATCCATTTCTGAAGGCCCCGGAAGTGCATCCTCAAAGTTCCAGTTTCGCTCCTTATCAAAAACCAAATCGGTTTCAATAATTTGCCATTTATTGCTTCCGCAGGATGAATAATAGGTATAAGCTACCCCTAATACCCCTGCAGGTAATTCGGTTCCGGTATCAAACCTCACAACATTTATTCCATCTTGCCCGGTTTGATTTGCCATGGTGGGAGCACCTACCTTCCAATTAATGCCTGTGAAACAGGTCCAGGCACTTAATGACTTTAAAAAAGAATTTTTTGCATTAGACTGCCCATTGAAGCCCAGCTCTAATTGCCAGGTATATCCACCCTGGGTATTTTTATCAATATGCTTAGGCTGATAGGTTGATCTATTGATGATATTA
>CANKAT010000047.1 GCA_947479815.1 Sphingobacteriaceae bacterium | reverse complement strand
TGGTGAACCCATTAGGCAGGGTGCAATTGACTCAGGACAAGTTCAATGGAAAGATGAGTTTATTAAAACTATTGGAATAGTTGCTGAAATTACGGATAAAAAGAGTCATGTTATCAAACCTGTTTCATTCAAATCAATACCCCTTAAAGATTTAAACAAAATTTATTCTTTCAATGAGCAGATTAGTAGTTCATTTTCAGCAGATATCAGCGGCGACAAAATAGACGATAATTTATTAGGTGGAATTAGTGGAAAAGTACAGGCTATTGACTCCAATGGAAAATTATTGTGGGTATTTTTAGCCAAAGGCCGGGTGAATGAAGTAAGTCTTCAGAATGCAGGAAATAGGCCTGTAATCTTCATCGCAACAGAAAATTGGTATGTACATGCCCTTGATCTAAATGGTAAGGAGTTATGGACTTATAAATTTCCAAATGATGCTAGCCGTAAGGAGTATAAAGGCAATTTAATTGGTATTACAAATGTCAGAGTTGCTAATAAAAATGGAAAGGATCAAGAGCCTGTCATTATGGTTGGCACTCAGTTTAGATATCTGTATGAATTGGATCTTCAAGGTAAACTGAAAAATGAAACAGCTCTATATTTTTATGGTATTGAAGATATGGAATATGCCGATTTAGATACTGATGGTAAGGAAGAAGGTATTTTTGCTCTTGAATACTATTATTATACCTTGATTAAGGATAATGAATTGATTACCGGTAAGTCTGGTGGTCCGGGTTGGAAGATAGCCCATGTTTTAAACAAGGATTCTAAGCTTATACGGCCAACGGTTTTATTGGGTACCAAGCAAAGTGAGATCCGTATGATAGGTTATAAAGATAAATTAAAGGAATATTGGACTGTCAATGTGGGAGGGGAGGTTAATGATATCCGTCATGGCGATTTTAATAGTGATGGCAAGTTTGAAATTATTGTTGGCACAGAAGGATTTCAGTTTTATGTTTTGGATGAACTCGGTCAAACGATTATTCGAAATACACTTGCAGATCGAGTACTTAAAGTTGCCGGTTATAGGCAATCTAATAAGACCTTTTATCTTGCCGCAACGGCCAACGGGCTATTATACAAAATTGCAGAAAATGGCAAAATTGATAGCAGAATTCAATTTCCAGCTGAAATCTCTAATATTTTTGTTGGAAAAGACGATACAGAATTTAGGATAGTTTTAGCTAATGGAGAATTGTATAAATTTCATTAATTCAATCAGAAATCAGATCATTCTATTTCTCTAAATTTAAAATATCCAAAGCCTTCTTTACACTTCCATGTTCAAGTAAAAGTTTCTTTGCCTGATTATAATCCTCTAAAGCGGAATTCTTCATTAACATCTTAACTGCACGATCAACAATTTTATCATTGATGAGTTTAACATTAACCATTTGATTATCCAGTACCCGTCCTAGTTTGATCATCGTTGTAGTACTGATCATGTCAAAAATTATTTTCTGGGCGGTACCACATTTCATCCGTGTACTACCTGTAACAAATTCAGGCCCCGTAATCACTTCAACAGGGATATCCGCCTGTGCTCCAATTGGAGATTCCGGATTACTAACGATGCATCCTGTACTGATCTGATGTTTTTTACATGCTATTAATGCTGATAAAACAAATGGGGTAGTGCCACTTGCTGAGATGCCTATAACTATATCTTTTGAGGATACATTATTATCTTGTAGCATGGTCCATGCCGCAGTGATGTCATCTTCTTTTTCTTCCCTTGCTTCAATCAAATGCTCTTTTCCTCCTGCAAGTATTACATTGAAAAGATCGGGTGAAACTCCATAAGTGGTTGGTAATTCAATCACGTCTAAAACAGATAATCGTCCGCCACTGCCTGCACCAACATAAAATAACCGACCTCCATTTTCTATTTTACTTACGATCGTATTAATTAAGGTGTTTAATTGCGGTAAAGCCTTTTCTATTGCTAAGGGTACTGACTGATCTTCCTTATTTAAGTTTCTAGTAAGTTCTTCAACAGACATTTTATCTAAATGACTGTAATTGGATGTTTGTTCTGTGATTTTTGTCATAATCTATGGATATTCAGGATGTATTTTGTAATTCTATTAAATAATTTAGTGATAAGTCCCTCAAATTATTACTTATTAATTTATAATAAAAATTAAATTAATAACGTGTACGTAACCGTGAAATATTGCTAAATTGGATTAATGATTTGAAAAAAAAATGCTATAAATATAAGGTGGATTAGAGAGATTATTTTTTGGATAAGGGCAACAATTTTAGCATTAACACTAGTATTAAGATTTTCAGAATTGAGAACATTGAATTTTATTTACTAAAATTAACACCTAATACCAAATGATTCGATGTTATGATGCATAATCTAAAAGCTGCAATTTGCATTTTTTCCTATTTTCTGTGTTTTCAGTATGTACAGGCTCAGAATTCTGTAACTACCATAAAAATTAGCGCGATTAGTGGTATGCAATTCAACTTGGTGCGTTTCAGTGTAAAACCGAACGAACAGATCAAGATTTTACTGAATAATATGGATGATATGTCACATAACTTTCTGATCACCAAACCCGGTAAACGCTTAGATATTGTTAATGCGGCTCTTAAATTAGAAGAAAGAGGGCCTCAGCTTAATTATATTCCATCATCTCCCGATGTTTTATGGTCGGTGCCTGTTATTTCA
This sequence comes from Sphingobacteriaceae bacterium, assembly GCA_947479815.1. Lineage (GTDB taxonomy): Bacteria > Bacteroidota > Bacteroidia > Sphingobacteriales > Sphingobacteriaceae > Daejeonella. Next base: position 21,493 of record CANKAT010000047.1, on the reverse strand, counting down.
GCAAATCAATCTACTTCCTTATCCTTTACTTCGCCTTCAGTGCCTGGAGCTTATCCTTATGTGTGCACTATTCCTGGTCACGGATTTATAATGTATGGAGTTATGTATGTTTCAACTGATGGCATTTTGCCCAATATTGTAACAGACCTTAATATTCCGCCTTCCAGGAGGGCAGAGAAACTGCTGAGTATAAATTCTAATTCCTCCATGGATCATGAAAAGATAACTTTACAGGCTCAGCATCCTTATGAATCTGTTTCGCCCTATTTATACCGCATTTTCATGGAAGATGCAGGACCTGCAGCAATTGCAGTAAGTTTACCTAATGATCTTTCTTATTGCTGGGATGCAGGAACTTGCCGATTTAGGTATGCCTGGAGTGGTGGCTTTGTTGATAATACCCAAATATGGAAAGGGCATGCCAACGTTAATGCAAAGATTGTCGGAACAATATTTTACAGGGATAATACTTTATATCCTATTCTGGTTGGCAAACCGGATCAGGTTCCACTAATTGAGTTTAGGGGATATAGCCTTTTAAACGGCTATCCAGAGTTTCACTACACGGTAAATGGTATTGACGTTTTTGAATTAATTATTCCTAGGGATGATGGTAAAGGATTGGTACGGAAATTCAGGATTCCTGAGGCTAAGGATAATGTTTGGTTTACGTGTAATACTGAATCTGCATCAGTTGAATATGAAGTTTCTGCAGGAACCTGGATTAATGGTAAACTAAAACTTTCTGCTGATGACGCTAAAAGCTTCAGTGTAAATATGTTAAATTATTCATTGGTCTATAATAACCGAAAGAAAAAATGACCATCCAACTCAAGTTAACCCAAGTGCTTTTTGCTTGTTTTTTACTATTTAGTAGTAACAGCCCTGCTGATACAGATCCAATTAATAAGGCCTATTCAGTACAGACCATTCAGACCCCTCCCGGACTGATGAGTGAAACTGGAGGACTAGCATTTTTACCTGACGGGCGTCTTGTTGCCTGTTTTATAAGGGGAGAGATACTGATTTATACTCCGAAAACCAATCAGTGGAAATTATTTGCTACTGGATTACATGAGCCTCTTGGAATACAGGTTGTTAGTAATTCTGAGTTTTTGGTGATGCAAAGACCTGAACTGACACGAATAAAAGATACTGATGGAGACGGCCTCGCAGATGTTTATGAAAAAGTAACCGATGATTTTGGGATTTCAGGAAATTATCATGAATTTAATTATGGGCCAGTAAAGGATTCTAAAGGAAATCAATTTATTGCTTTGAATACAGCTTCTCAAGGAGGATCAGTGAAACCTGAAATTCGAGGCACTCTAAATAATTTAGGCCGGGATATGACTCCGGGTATTTACGAGATGTATTCAGTGGTCCCTTTTCGGGGATGGGTAATGAAGTTGGTACCCGGAACTAGAAAACTGCAACCATATGCTTCAGGTTTCCGCTCTCCTAATGGACTTGGATTTGATCTTGAAGGCAATTTGTTTGTAACCGATAATCAGAGCGATTGGGTTGAAACTAGTACGCTATATCATGTAAGAGAAGGGAAATTTTATGGTCACCCAGCCAGCCTTGTATGGAATAAAGATTGGAAGGGCGGGAAACCTGTTCTTAGCCCGCTTGATGAACTTGATAAAATGCGGACTAAGGCGGCCGTTCTTTTTCCACAAGGTATTATGGCTAATTCACCTTCCCAGCCTTTATGTGATGTAACAGAAGGTAAATTTGGCCCATTTGCAGGTCAGTTGTTTGTTGGAGAGATGAACCGTGCCCGTATTGTAAGGGTTATGCTCGAAAAGGTTGATGGTGAATTACAGGGAGCCTGTATACCTTTTATTGATGGAAATGGCTTAAGAAGAGGAAATAACCGATTGGCCTTTGCACCTGATGGCAGTTTATGGGTAGGGCAGATTGCATTTGGATGGGGTGGAGACCAAGGTATTCAGCGAATCGTTTTCAATGGTGATTTACCAAATGATATACAGACAATGAAACTTACTAAGAATGGCTTTGATCTCACTTTTACTCAAGCAATTAAAAAAGCAACAGCACTTAATCCTGAGAATTATAAATTCAGACATTATTATTATAAATATCAAAGAAAACCCAAAAACCAGGGTGCAGATACTTCTGTCCAGCAGGATATTCAAGAGGTTTTGGTCACAGGTATTAAAATTTCTGCCGACCGAAAAAAAGTTTCATTAAAAATGGCGGCATTAAAACCAGGTTATGTATATGAACTTAAATTGGGTAATATAACCAATACCAAGGCTGAACCTCTTACCAATAAACTTATATGTTATACTTTGAATAAGCTTATTCCCTGAATGAAAAAAAATATTAATAAAATTACGCATGTCTAATTCTATCAATCGCAGAAAATTTATAGCAGGAAGTGCTCTTTCGGCAGCGGGCTTGCTAATGTCTGAGCATACGGCTGGCTTGAACAAGCCTGAAAACCAAATAGCTTCCAGCTCAAATGCTATACGTCCTTCTTCTTATAATCTGATGAAAGAGGTCATGAAATACCGGAAGATTGACTCGCATGTTCATGCACATCTTTTTGATGGAGGACCTGAAGGGAACATTGCTTTTGCAGATCGCTTAGGGATAGATAAAATGTTTGTTTCTAGGCCGGCTTATAATGGTGAAGGCACCCCTAAAGAATTTAGGTCTTATAATGATTTAATGCTTGATTGCATGAAACAATATCCAGACAGGCTTATTGGGCAGTTTACCGCAAATGCAATTTATCAGAAAGAGTCACTTGAAGAAATAAAGCGCTGTGTGGATCTGGGAATGGTTGGATTAAAGGTTTATACGCAATTAAAGATCAATGATCCATTGTTCTATCCAATCATAGAGAAAATGATTGATCTTAAAATGATCATTCACATGCACGCATACGCACAGCTTGGTCTTGGTGGTTACAGAATGAAATATGATATCGGTATCAGACCGAATACCTCAATACCTGAAGATTTCGTAGATATTGCCAAAAGATATCCAGAAGCAATGTTTCAGTATGCCCATATTGGCGGCGGTGGCGATTGGGAATACGCATGTAAATCTTTTGTTCATTATCCCAATATCTATGTAGATACTTCCGGGAGTTATAATCCGGAAAACATGATCGATTCTGCAATGGAGCTTTTGGGTGAGGATAGGTTATTTTTTGGTTCCGACAACTGCTACTATCAGAGTGTAGGTAAAATTCTTGCATCTAACCTGACAGAGATTCAGAAAAAGAAAGTCTTTTTTGATAATTATAACGCTATTCTTAGACTTTCAGGTAATAACATCGACTAACCTTTATTTAAAGATAATTATGTTGAACATTAAATTAAATACATCATGTCTGGATTAAGCAGAAGAAAGTTTGTAAGTGGCACCGCTTTTTCGGCGGCGGGTATTGTAATGTCAGACGGTCTTTCTGGATTTATTCCCAGATCAGACTCTGTTTCAAATTCGAGCTCCGAATCATTAGAAAAGAAATATAATATCATGCAGGAAGTCATGAAATACCGAAAAATCGATTCCCATGTTCATGTAAACCTGTCAAGTACTAATACGGAGGTTCAGAAGAAATATGCTGAAATATTAATCAACTATTCAGAGCGCATGAAAGTTGAGAAACTAATGCTTTCCAATCCGGTAACTCGGTTGATAAATTCTATTCCTGACGGCAGGCCGGAGTCATTTATAGCCAATAATAATAGTGTGCTGGGCGTTATGAAGATCTATCCTGATACCTTTTCAGGTAGTTTTACTTTTAATCCGGTACATGCTAAAGAATCTATGGACGAAATTAAACGTTGTGTGGATCTGGGCATGGTAAATGCCAAAGCCTACTATCAGACCAAGATCAACGATCCATCCTATTATCCCATAGTGGAGAAAATGATTGATCTTAAAATGGTTATTCATATGCATGCTGAAGCTCAGATAGGTGTAGGAGGTTACCGGATGAAATATAATGGGAATAAACCTCTTAATGTTTCCATTCCTGATGATTTCGTAGATATCGCCAAAAGATATCCAGAAGCAATTTTTCAATATGCCCATATCGGTGGTGGAGGCGATTGGGAATATATGTGCAAAACATTAAAGAATAGTCCGAATGTCTATGTTGATACTTCTGGTAGCAATAACGAGGAAAACTTGATTGATTTCGCTGTCAAGCATCTTGGTGAGAACAGGGTACTTTTTGGTTCAGATAATTGTTATTACCAGTGTGTAGGTAAAATTCTGGCTTCAAATCTGGATGAATCCCAAAAGAAAAAAATATTTTTTGAAAATTATAACAATCTATTAAGAAAAGGAGGAAGAAATGTTGATTGATATCAATGCTTATGTAGGGCACTGGCCTTTCCAGCAATTAAAGTATAATACTTGTGAGGCGCTACTTCAAAGAATGAATAAGTTTGGTGTGGATGTATCTGTAATTAGTAACCTAAATGGCATCTTCTATAAAAATACGCAATCAGCTAACGAAGAATTATACGATGAGATTCGGTCAAGCTCTAAGTTTAAGGATAGATTCATTCCTTTTGCTGTGATAAACCCAATTTATGCCGGTTGGAGAGATGATTTAGAAACATGTATTACTAAAATGGGTATGAAAGGGGTGAGAATTTATCCTAAATATCATGATTTTGATATTATTGACCCTGCCTGTATTGAACTTGTAAAACGAGTGCGCGACTATGGTTTGCCGGTAACATTCAATTACCGCATGGTTGACAGCAGACAGCGCTCTTGGATGGATATTGGTTATGTGGTTGGTACAGCAAAAAAAGAGTGGACTCTTAAGGATATCCTCCCAATCATCAAGGCAGTACCTGATGCAAAATACATGATTCTGAATTTTGCTAATGCCGCTGTTCTTACTCCAGAAGAGATGAATTTGGTCAAAAAGACTGACCTTGTATTTGACACCTCTGGTAGGACGATTACTCATATGGCCGAGTTTCTAAATCTCTATGGAACTGATAAGTTTGCATTCGGAACACATTCACCTATACTTGATTACCTTACCGGTTTATTACGTATTGAATCACTTTACAGCAATGAAGCAGATGAAAAGACTAAAGAATTACTGAGATCAGGAAATGCAAAGATGATGCTTGGTTTATAATGCATGGTTTAATTCCATTATTTACATGAAAAAACTTGTCATTCTTACTTTAATTATCGGGTTATATGGAACTGTTACTTGGGCGCAGCTAAATCCAGGCTGGATTCAGGAAAGTCCTGCAGTTGCTTGGCAAGCCAGAGATTCTCAGGCAGAACTAGTTTACAAAAATCATCTTTGGATTTTTGGTGGTTGGTTTAATTCTAAAGAAGCTCCTCCAAGAGATGTTTGGTCTTCAACAGATGGTCAATCATGGAAATTAATAACTAATTCTGCACCTTGGATTCATAGTGATTTATCCATGTCTATCGTTTTTAAAAATAAAATGTGGATGATGGGTGGCTGGTATAATGGCCGTTTAGAGGGGCATTCAGCAAGTAATAAAGTATGGTCTTCAACTGATGGCCTAAAATGGAAGTCAGAAACAGATAAGGCAGCCTGGACTCCAAGAATAGCATCAGCAATTGTTGAGTTTAAAGGCAAAATATGGATACTCGGAGGCACAGAAAATTACTATTTTGGTGATAAGAACAGCCTTAAAAATGATGTTTGGTATTCATCAAACGGTAAGGACTGGAAATTGGCTACAGCAAACGCAGGATGGTCTCCGCGTTCGTATCATCAGGCAGCTGTTTTAAATGGTAAAATATTTGTTTTTGGTGGAGGTAATTATGTCCCAGAATATCATGCTTTAAATGATGTATGGAGCTCCGAAGATGGGATTAATTGGGTCAAAGAAATTTCAAATGCTCCATGGCATCAGCGTTTATGGTTCAATTCAGTGGTTTATCGCGATCATATCTGGGTAATGGGTGGCTGGTCTAATAATCCGTATAAAAATCATCAGGATGTCTGGTTTACTAAAGATGGCAAAACCTGGGAGGAATACAAGTCAGATAAAATTTGGAAAGAACGTCATGAAGCATCAACCTTTGTTTTTAAGGATAAAATATGGATAGCTGGTGGCATGACACCACCCTTGGTCAATGATGTATGGTCGTTGAGGCTACCTGAGGATTGGTAAGGGTGTTGTCAGTTGTCTGTTGTCTGTTATCTGTTATCTGTTGTCTGAAGTATGAGGTCTGAAGTATGAAGTATGAGGTATGAAGTTTGAAGTGAAGGTACTAGTTTGAAATAAAGCAGAAAATTTCAATTAGCACCACACAGTCTTTGTTCTTTGCTCTTGGTTCTTGGTTCCGCTTTCAGTTGTCTGTTATCAGTTATCAGTTATCAGTTGTCTGAAGTATGAGGTATGAGGTCTGATTAAGAGGTCTGAGGACTGAAAAAAGCAGAAAATTTCAATTAGCACCATACAGTCTTTGTTCTTTGCTCTTGGTTCTTGGTTCCGCTTTCAGTTGTCTGTTGTCTGAAGTACGAGGTCTGAGGTATGAAGTTTGAAGTTAAGGTACTAGTTTGAAATAAAGCAGAAAATTTCAATTAGCACCATACAGTCTTTGTTCTTTGCTCTTGGTTCTTGGTTCCGCTTTCAGTTGTCTGAAGTATGAGGTATGAGGTCTGATTAAGAGGTCTGAAGTCTGAAGTGAAGGTACTAGTTTGAAATAAAGCAGTAAATCTCACTTAGCACTAAACAGTCTTTGTTCTTTGCTCTTGGTTCTTGGTTCTAGTATAAAATAGATTAGACTTTTCCAGAAAAACCAGTAATTATTTCATCAGAAGTTACTGTGTATTGCCCGAACATTTCAAAAAATAAAAGAGCCCCTTTTGTTTGTAACAGTTTAGCTTGTGTTTCTTTGTTTTCCATGCCTGTGGTACAGTCGCGTATAACACTAACCTGATAACCTCTGTTATTCATTTGTAATGCTCCATAATCACGTGTAATCATACAAGCGTTGGTATTAAAGCCAGCAAAAAATAGAAATAATATTCCCTTTTGTTTACAATATCGATGCAGTTCTTCTCCATTGGCAATAACGCCTTCGCCTTCAATTGGCATAGCAATTGGGTGAAACTTATGCGGATTTACCATGGCTTGGATTTCTACTTCTCTTGGTTCAAACGGTCTTCTGAATTCTTTGTAAGTTCCACTCAAACCACGAAATTCTCTTGGAGGCCAAGCATCATGTTGTGGATTCAATTCAGCTTCAGAAATTAATTTTACCCAATTGGGATGTTTTATAGCAACTGGGGGTGAAGGGGCATGAATAACAGTCATTCCTGATTCCCGACATTTCTTTAACAGTGGAATATACTTTTCATTCATGATTTTTTCTGCACGATCACTCGGTTCCTGTAGGTAATGTCTACTCCATACATCAAGAAGCACTATTGCACACTGAGAAACCGGAATATTCCAATCAAGATTTGCATGACCTGTATTCACCTCTAGCCATTCAGCTCCCTGATTTACATGCCATCGGTGATATCTAGGTTTAACACGTAGTTTTTCTGCGCTGACTGAATGTTCATCCGTGTTTAAAGAAGCAAAAGTTGGAATAGCAGTACTAACTCCTAATGCCGTCCCAAGACCACCTATAGATGTTTTCTTTAAAAAATCACGCCTAGAATTGTTTTTATTTGACATATCGAAATTTAATAATTTATGTTTCTTTCGGGTTTAATTAATTGTTTTCAATTTACGCTCCCAGCGTAATAATTCGGCAGTAAAAGCCAGGTTCTCTTCTCCACGAATTAGATAGGTATTACGAATTTCTTTATAAACTTCTGGATTAGTAGCTGAAAGTTCTAACCAACCATGTAGAATAGGGAAGTAAGCTGCATGATCTTCGCCTTTACCATCCACAGCTCTCCTGATTCCGGTTCTGTTAGGAAGAAGTATATTTTTTAGAAGCGTATTTGAAAAACGCATGACATCTTCTTTTGTAAAAACCAGATTTTCTCGATGAGCAGCCATTACCATTGCAATATCAAGAACTCCATGTGAGCTATCTTCCATATTTGCTGCACCTTTATAAAACATCACATTGGATGATAAATTATCTTCAGGTTTCCATCCTACAGTAGTCATAGGTTCATACCAATAAGTCCATACATAAAGATCACCTTCTTGAACGTATTTTAGCCGATTTTTAAGGAGTTGTGACATTTTTTCTGAGCGTTCTCGATATTCCTTCTTACCAGTCAAGCGATATAATGCTAACTGTGTAGTGGTATGCATCGCTAAGAAATTGATCGGTTGACCTACATTATCTGCAGGAAATGATTCACCTCTTTCACAGGTTAAATAATAGCCCTCGCCTTTATTTGGACCATTGCGCCATAATCGTGCATTGGCATCTTTGTATGATTCTTCAGCTGCCTTTATAAATCGATTCGCTGCAGGAATAAGATTGGCTAATTCAGGTTTTGATTTTGCAAATTCTGCCATTCTAAGCATTGGATTATAGATTATTCCTAAATATCCGGTATAGGCTAATGGTATAGATTTTAATGTAATACTTTGAGTAACGGGTAGATTGGGTTCTGTAATTTTAATCCTGATTAGATTGGATTGAACATCAGAATAATCTCCTGAACGTGTGGAATATGGCGACATTGGATCATTGACAATAGTTTCTATGAAACGTTCATCTTTAGGGTCGAAACTAATATCAGAAAAGCTTTCATTTCTTTTCCAAAATGAATTGCTGATTTTTAAATTAAAACGTCCTGTTTTAGAATCTTGTTTCAGTACTATTTTTGTCAGATCATTATTTGCATAAGGGGTGGAGCGAATAGTTGCAATAACTTTTCCTTCAGTATCCACTAAATATTCTTTCGCAACTACATATTTTAAGCCCATACTCCATGCTGGACGAATTTTTCCTGAACCATCGGCAATGCCTCGTCTATCATCACGATGATTTAGCAAGCGATCGCCTCGGCTGGCTACTTCTTTTAAATAGGAAGGATCATCAGTAGCTTCATACAGATCAACCAGAGTCTCTAATGTTGCAGCTTCTCCCCATGCTAATGAACTGCCGTCTGGTTTTATAAGCCAGGGATCAGTTACAGGTAATTTTGAAATCAATTCATCTGCCCTGGCTCTACTTATAGTTATAAAGGCAATCTTATTTTTTTGATCAATACTTTTAGAGTACTCAATTGACTGATATTTTAAATTCGATGAAGTAAATGGTATAAGCAGCAAAACCGGCAGAAAGTGGAATGGTTTCATATTTATTTTTTATCAATGCAATTTAAGATTATCTAAACTTAGCGGGTACGTAAACGAATTTAAGTAATATTAGAATAAGAATATCAACTATTTAAATTTTTAAAGTAAAAGTATTTTGTTTTAAAGATATCTGCCAGGTACCATTTTAAAGAAGAATTAAAATCATTTAGTTCAAATAAGTGGTGAAAGAGTATGACTAACAGTATTTAAATTCAATATTAATCTTGTTACTGTCGCTATCATTAAATAAATGTGTCTTTAATCATTTATTGGCAATTTCTAACTTTGTTAATTATGAAAAATCATAGATATGCCTTATTATTGTGTAACAAATATGCGATTTTGTAATCAAGGGTTGTTATGAAAAAAAGAATTACTGAGCTAACGGGAGTCAAAGAAATTGCCAGAAGAGCAAATGTTTCTATTGCCACGGTAGATAGGGTTCTTCATAATAGAAAAGGTGTTTCTAAACAAACCAAGGAGAAAATTACTCAAATCATTGATGAGCTAAATTACAAACCAAATTTATTAGCCCAAAGACTTGCATCTCGTAAAACACTACGTTTGGCTACTCTGATTCCTGAAAGTTCAAAAGAAACCAGCTTTTGGGACGCTCCCTTAAAAGGTATTGAACAGGCTGATGAAGAAATAAAGCAGTTTGGAATTATTGTAGATAAATACTTCTACGATCAGAACCTGAAAAGTTCTTTTGTGGAACAGACAAAAATTATACTTGATAGTAAACCTGATGGTATATTATTAGCACCCTCATTTATAGAAGAATCAATCACTTTCACAGATCAATGTAAAGAACTGAACATCCCTTATGTATTAATTGATTCTGATTTACCAAATCATGGAAGTTTAAGCTATATAGGTCCTAATTTATACCACAGTGGTTATTTGGGTGCTCACTTGGTTAGTTATTTGATTAAAGAAAGTGATGAAATTTTGATCGTGAATATCTCAAGAGAAATTGATAATGAACATCATTTGTTAAAAAAAGAGGAGGGCTTCAGATCATATTATCAGGATCATAATAAAACCGGAAATATAATAAAGCTAGACATTAAAGACACCGATTTAAAATCAATTCAAAGAGATCTTACCAAAGCTTTTGATGAACATAGTCATATCAAGGTGGTATTTGTTACTAATTCAAGAGTTTCTAAGGTAGCCCATTTTATTGAGCATAACCATAAAGAAGTAATTCTGATTGGATACGATTTCCTTAAAGAAAACATTGACTATATGGATAGTGGTATTATTGATTTTCTTGTTTGTCAAAAACCTAAACAACAGGGATATAGGGGTTTGATATCACTTTACCAGCATTTGGCATTTGGATCTACAGTTGAAAAAATATATTTTATGCCTATAGATATCCTAACAAAAGAAAATTCAGCCTTCTACAGAAATTGATTTTTTCAATTTTAGGATTTTTTCAATGATTTATCGAGTCTTTTTTTCTCAATTGATCTGATTTTATTTAATACACTTTTTATTTAGGAACATTAGTTAAATGATCACTATATTCGGGTACGTAAACGTATAGAATATTTAATTTTATTAACATATGAAACAAGAATATAACCGTCGCAAATTTATTCACTCTGCTGCTATTGCAGGAATAGGAATTGGACTTTCTGGGTCTTTGAGCTCTTTTGGAAAGAGTATTAACCAAGAACAGAAACGTGTTGGAATAATAGGACTTGACACATCCCATAGTATTGCTTTTGCTAAGGCCTTAAATAATTCATCGGTTGGCACTAAATATGCAGGCTATAAAATTGTTGCAGCATATCCTTATGGTAGCAAGGATATTAAATCAAGTGCAGACAGAATTCCTGGTTATATAGAGGATGTTAAAAAACTAGGTGTTGAGATTGTTGATTCAATTAAAGAATTACTGAAAAAGGTTGATGTGGTTCTATTGGAAACAAATGATGGTCGACTGCATCTAGAACAAGCTAAAGAAGTTTTTAAATCAGGAAAACGGGTGTTTATTGATAAACCAATTGCTGCCTCATTAGCAGATGCTATGGCTATATTTAAAGCAGCTGATAAATACAAAGTTCCTGTATTTTCTGCTTCATCTTTAAGATTTACAACGGGGGCACAAGAAATAGCTAATGGGAAAATAGGGAAAGTACTTGGCGCAGAGACGTATAGCCCATGTCATCTAGAAAGCACTCATCCTGATCTATTCTGGTATGGCATACACGGTGTTGAAACTTTGTTTACGGTTATGGGAACAGGCTGTAAATCTGTTGTTCGAGTAAATTCTGAAATTGCAGATGTTGTTGTAGGTACCTGGGAGGATAATCGAGTTGGTTCTTTCAGAGGAATCCACCAGGGCAAACAAGAATATGGAGGTACTGTTTATGGTGAAAAGGGTGTTTCTGCTATCGGTAACTATGGCGGATATGATCCATTACTTGTAAAGATCATTGAATTCTTTGAAACAGGTATCCCACCTGTAAGTGCTCAGGAAACATTAGAAATGTGTGCTTTTATGGAAGCAGCTGATGAGAGTAAGAATAATGGTGGTGCCAGGGTAAGCCTAGAGTCTATGTTTAAAAGAGCTATAGCAAAAAATAAGTCATAATATCATTATTGAAATTGATACTTTAATTTTTCTTCTTCTGACTGTTCATTAAAGTTTCAATTTCCCAAAATATTAAATAATGAAAATTAATTATACCAGGACTTTTATCCGTATTCTAATTACTTATGTGTTGGCCTTGCAATCTTTTTCTAGCATTGCTGAACCAATACAAAGCACGCTAAAAATAGCCACATTTGATGTAGATGCAACTCCTCCGATTGGAAGCAGTTTAACCTACGACCCCATGGTTAATAACTGGGATCTTGGTCTTCGTGCTAAGGGAATTGTAATTTTAGGTGCTGGTCAACCCATTGTGATGTGTTCAGTTGATTGGATTGGTATCAGTAATGATAGTCAGGATGAATTTAAACGTATCATGGCTGAAGCTGCAGGAACTATTGCCTCAAGGGTGGTAGTTCATGCTATTCACCAGCATGATGCGCCTGCATCCGACCTGGGAGCAGAGAAATTATTATTGAAAGCAGGCTTAAATCCAATTGCATTTGAAGGTACTTATACACGGGATCTTATAAAACGTTTGGGTCTAGCCATTAGTAAATCAATCAGTACAGCTGTGCCACTTACTCATATAGGAAGAGGTGAAGCACCGGTTTATCAAGTTGCATCGAACCGACGTATTTTGGGTCCTGATGGTAAGGCAAAAGCTTCTCGTACATCAGCAACTCGTGATGCTGCTTTAAGGGCAGAACCCGAAGGTTTAATTGACCCTATGGTTTCTGTGATTAGTTTCTGGAATAGCAATAAGCCTGTTGCTGTTTTAAGTTATTATGCGTCGCATCCACAAAGTTATTACAGAACTGGAATTGCAAATCCTGATTTTCCTGGAATTGCTCGATTTATGCGTCAGATGGCTGTTCCAGATGCTCTTCATATTCACTTTAATGGTGCTGGAGGAAATATAACTGCAGGAAAGTATAACGATGGTGCCAAAGAGAATAGATTGGTCCTTGCCGAACGTCTTGCTGATGGTATGAAGCGTGCATGGAACTTAACCAAACAAGAGCCTATTAATGTAAGTTCAATTGAGTGGAATGTAGAATCTGTTACTTTAAAGCCAGCCCTGGGTATAGAATCTCTTGAAGCCAAAATGAAAACTGAAACTCCTGTATTTGTGGCCAATAATCTGTCTAAACTAGTTTGGTTAAGACGTTTGGAAGCAGGTAAAAAGATAGATCTTTCTTGTTTAAATATTGGCAGTGTCAGGATTTTGCATCTTCCTGGAGAACCATTTGTTGAATATCAGTTAGCAGCAAAAGCTGAACGGCCTGATCTTTTTGTAGCTGTAGCAGGTTATGGTGATTATGGTATGGGATATATTGGTAATGCAGCAGCTTATGCACAAGGTGGATACGAAACAGGACAGGCTTCAGGAGTGACAGCTGAGGCTGAAGGGATTTTGATGAAAGCAATCCGAAAACTTTTGCATTAAATGTATTCTGTTTTGAATTTAAAATAGAATTCTATAAATCGTTTTTCTATTATTTTTTAGATTTTTATTTATTGCCTTTATAAAGAGATCTTATGGAATTTAAGGACTTTAACAGAAGAAATTTTATCGCTGCGGTTACCACTACCACGGTTGCAACTGCTTTTTCAAGTGTTTTTCCTGCTATTGGAAGTACAAAAACTGCTTCAGGAAAATTAGCATTATTGGGTGGAACCCCAATACGAGCAAAGGTTTGGCCTAAATGGCCTGCGATGTTGGCAGATGATAAAATGATGGAATCGATTATTAAGACTACAAAAAGTGGTATTTGGAGCCGTATTCAGTCGCCAACAGGTACAGTTGCCACATTTGAAAAAGAATATGCACGTTTAACAGGTACCAATTTTTGCGTAGGTACAGGTTCAGGTACTCAGGCACTTAGTACATGTGTTGAAGCTTTAGGTTTAGGTCCTGGTGATGAAGTTATTACCTCTCCATACAGCGATTTTGGTACTGTATCTGCCATTTTAACCAGTAGAGCATTGCCAGTTCTTGCTGATCTTGATCGCGAATCATTTCAGATGGACCCAGATGAAGTTGAAAAAAGAATCAATAAAAATACCAGAGCTATTATACCTGTTCATATCATGGGCATGCCCTGTAATATGGAAAAGATCATGGCTCTTGCAAAAAAACATAATTTAAAGGTTATTGAAGATGCATGCCAAGTTAATTTTGCCAGGTATCAGGGTAAACAGGTGGGTGCCATTGGTGATCTTGGATGTTTTAGTTTTCAGGCAAGTAAACAAATCTCGTGCGGTGAAGGAGGTGCCATTATTGGTAATGATGCAGAATTGATGGATAGGTGTTTCACTGTTCAGAATCACGGTACTAACCGAAAAGGAAGTAATGTAACGATAGGCCCAAAATACAGGATGAACGAGTTTGAAGGCGCTATATTAATGGGACAATTATCATCAGCAAAAGAACGTTTTGAACGACGTAATTCAAACGCTGCATATTTAAGTTTAAAGCTTAAAGGCTTTAAAGGCCTAGTTCCACAAAAGCAATACGAGGGTACAGAAAGTTCAGGCTATTATAAATATGCAATGAGCTATCATAAGGAACATTTTAACAATGTGGAACGGAGTAAATTTTTGAAAGCTTTGGCTGCCGAAGGAATTAATTTAAGCCCCTATATTGCCCGTGGATTTCATGTTGAACCATGGATAGATGAAATATTAAGTCTTAAAGAATATAAAACTATGTATTCGCCTGCAAGGCTAAAGCGTTATCGTGAAGAAATGAACTTTCCTATTTGTGATCTTATTTGTAATGAAGAAATGGTTGTTCTCGAAGGATCTGGTTCTTTATTGGGAAGCACTCAGGATATGGATGATGTGATCAATGCAATCATGAAAGTTTACGAAAACAGAGATAAACTTTAAGATCAGGTTTGAAAAAAAAGGTTATTGATTTTCAATGCTTTGAAAAAGATCATTAAAAATCTATTTGTTAATCATAAAGACCTTCGTAAACTAATCTGCTTCGCTCAATAGTTTTATACAATAAAATCGCAAAGACTTTCTGTTTTCTTTGATCTTAGCTTTGCTCAAATTAGAACTTTGCAAAAATTCAGAGGCTAATTTTTATTTTATTATTATTTAGCACATCTGGTTTTCAATCATTAATTTTCTTCGGTTTTTTTAGTGGGAATAGATATATAGTCACATATAGTCTGTTTTATTGAAAAATATCCTGAATTATTTCTTTAGAAATAATTCAAATTCTCAATATGTGTAAATTTTTATTTTATAAAATTCAAAGGTCTCACTATATTGGTCTTTACAAATAAATTAAACATAGCATTAAAAGCTATTCTATTCATGAAAAAGAGGATCTATTACTTTCTATTTTTACTTATTTCAGTTCTTTATACCGTTCAATCATGTAATTATATTGGAGATGCTCAAAGTTCTGAGGAGCAAATTCCTGATCAGGTAAGTTATAATTTTGATATTAGACCCATATTTTCAGATAAATGTTTTGCTTGTCATGGACCTGATGCTAATAAACGCCAAGCTGGACTTCGCCTTGATAATGAGGAAAGTGCTTTTAAAGCCCTAAAAGAAAATCCGTCAGCACATGCTTTAGTTTCCGGAAAGCCGCAATTGTCAGAGGTTTTCATGCGTATTTCTTCTAAAGACACTTCTATTTTGATGCCCCCGCCATCATCTAATCTTAAATTAAATTCTAGGGAAATAGATCTAATTGAAAAATGGATTAGTCAGGGTGCTAAATATGAAACACATTGGTCATTTACAAGACCAAAGAAATCACCTTTGCCAAAGGTAAAAAATGCTAAATGGGCTAAGAATGAAATTGACCATTTTACTTTAAGTAAAATGGAACAAAAAAATCTTGAACCCAATAAGGAAGCAGATAAAGAATATTTATTGAAACGATTGAGTCTTGATTTAACTGGTTTGCCACCAAGTATTGCAATGATGAATCAATTTATGGCTGATAATACTCCTGGAGCTTATGAAAAGGCTGTTGATCAATTACTTAAAAGCCCTGCTTATGGCGAAAAAATGGCCTTGCATTGGTTGGATGTTGCACGTTATGCAGATTCACATGGATTTCAGGATGATAGTTATCGATCAGCATGGCCATGGCGCGATTGGGTAATTAATTCGTTTAATACTAACTTATCTTATGATCAATTTATAACGCTCCAGTTAGCGGGTGACCTAATACCTAATGCAACCAAAGAACAAATTCTGGCTACTGGATTTAACCGAAACCATAAAATAACTGAAGAGGGGGGTGTTGTTGATGAAGAATATCGTGTTCAGTATGTAATAGATAGAACTAATACTTTTTCAAAGGCACTTATTGGTGTTACACTCGAATGTGCACAATGTCATGACCATAAATATGATCCTTTTTCTCAAAAGGAATACTATCAATTGTATGCCTTTTTCAATAATGTCAAGGAAGTTGGGATATCATCTACTATTGGAGGGCCTGAAACTTACGCAAAGAATCCAATGATTCAGATTAGTAATGATGAAGTTAAAAACATTTTAAAATTCATTAATAAGCAAGATACAAACAAGCTGATTGTTTCTGTAATGGGCGACCGCGATACCTTAAGAAAAACCTACATTCTAAAACGAGGTGCCTATGATGCTCCCGGAAAGGAAGTTGAAGCGGGTACTCCAAAATCAATATTGGCATTTGACAATAATCTTCCAAAGAATAGACTAGGCCTTTCAAAATGGTTATTTGATAAGCGAAATCCATTGACATCTAGAGTATTTGTGAATCAGCTTTGGCAGGAGATATTTGGTAGAGGTATAGTTAAAACTGCAGGTGATATGGGTATGCAGGGTGAACTACCTTCGCATCCTGAATTACTGGATTGGCTTGCTGTTGATTTTATGGAGCATGGTTGGGATATAAAACGACTGGTTAAACAAATGGTTTCTTCTGCAACATACCGTCAGTCTGCAGTGATTTCAAAAGAAAAGTTAAAAGTAGATCCCGAGAATGTCTTTCTTTCAAGAGCTCCGCGTTATCGAATTAAGGCCGAGCTTGTACGCGATTTAGTCTTATCAAGTAGTGGTCTGTTAGTTAAAACCATTGGTGGGCCCAGTGTAAAACCTTACCAGCCTAGCGGTTTATGGGAAACAGCCTCATCTGGTCGTGGAGTTTTAAGGGTTTACAGACAAGATCACGGTGCAGATTTGTATCGCAGAGGTATGTATACTTTTGTAAAACGTACCGTTCCACCACCGGTTATGGGAATTTTTGATGCCAGCAACAGAGATCAGTGTGAGATTGTACGATTAAAAACCAATACTCCACTTCAGGCACTAATCATGATGAATGATCCTACGGTAATTGAAGCATCTCGTGTATTAGCCTCTAAAATAGATGTTGAACCACTAAAAATCCAAGATAAAGTAATCAAAGCTTTTAGATTGATAGTTTGTAGAAAGCCAACCGAAAATGAAGTTAAAATATTGAGTCAATACTACAATGATCAACTTATTACTTTTAAGAAGGAGCAAAGCCGTGCTGATAAACTCCTTGCCATTGGAGAGTATCCTAATCCTGAAAAAATGAATAAATTTAGTGTAGCTGCAATGATGCAGGTAATCACTGCGCTCTATAATTTAGAAGAAACTATAACCAGATCCTAATGCAAAAAGATTTTTTAGAACATGGATTGAATTCTAATCGACGTCGATTTCTTTCCCGACTTAGTCTCGGGCTTGGTAGTGCTGCTCTTGGCTCATTACTCGTGCCCGACCTTTTTAGTGGTGATTCTTCTGATTCAGGATTAACTCCTGGAATTCCGCATTTTGCACCAAAGGCAAAACGTGTAATTTATCTATTTCAGAATGGTGCACCCTCTCAATTAGAGCTGTTCGACTACAAGCCAAGGTTAAGAGAAATGATGGGTCAAGACTTGCCTTCATCAATTAGAGGAAATCAACGCTTAACTGGAATGACAGCCAATCAAACTGCTTTTCCTATGGTTGGGTCATTTGCTAATTTCCAGCAGCATGGAGAATCAAGAAACTGGATCAGTGATCTACTTCCTTATACTTCAAAAGTTGTAGATGATATTTGTGTGATCAGATCGATGCATACAGAGGCCATAAACCACGATCCTGCATTAACCTTTTTTCAAACCGGTGCACAACAGGGCAACCGACCAAGTATGGGATCCTGGTTAAGCTATGGCCTTGGCAGTGAAAATAAGAATCTCCCATCATTTACAGTATTGCTTTCAAGAGGTAAAGGAAATAGCCAGGGTGTTTATTCTAAATTATGGTCAAGTGGTTTCCTTGAATCTATTCATCAAGGTGTTCAATTCAGTAGCGGTGATGATCCTGTTCTTTATTTAAAGGATCCTGATGGGATGAATAAGTATGAGCGTCGAAAATTTCTTGATCAAGTATCACAATTGAATCAATTGTCGTACGAGCAATTTGGAGATCCTGAAATTAGTACAAAGATCCAGCAATATGAAATGGCCTACCGAATGCAAACAGCGGTGCCCGAAATCATGGATCTATCAAAAGAACCGGATGATATCATCAAACTTTATGGTACTGATGCGATGACTCCAGGAACCTTTGCAGCCAATTGCTTACTTGCTCGCAAACTTTCCGAAAATGGGGTCCGTTTTGTTCAATTATATCACCAAGGCTGGGATCATCATGGTAATCTGCCTAACGAAATAGCTTCACAAGCCAAAGACGTAGATCAGGCATCAGCTGCATTGATCACAGATTTGAAACAAAGAGGTTTATTAGATGAAACTCTTGTGATATGGGGTGGTGAATTTGGCAGAACAAATTATAGCCAAGGTAAATGGTCGGCCGAAAACTATGGTCGTGACCATCATCCGCGTTGCTTCAGTATTTGGATGGCCGGTGGGGGTATAAAACCAGGTATTTCTTATGGGGAAACAGATGAATTTGGATATAATGTGGTGAAAGATCCAGTACATGTACATGATTTTCAAGCAACAATTTTAAATCGTCTAGGTCTAAATCATGAAAAATTGATTTATAAGCATTTAGGTAGAAGATACCGTCTGACAGATGTTTCAGGCAAAGTAATTAATGATATTTTAGTATAATATTTAGCTTTTTAAATCATTTTATGGATAGAAGAAAATTCATTCAGAATAGTGCTGGAGTCACTGCAAGTTTTTTTATTGCAAAAGATTTGTTTGCCGTAAATAAAGGTCCCATTTATGGCCATAATAACATGAAGTACACCCTGGATACCCAATGGGGAACTTTAGATTCAGCAAAATTCCCTGTGAATGATTGCCATGAAATGGTTCAGGACAAAAAAGGTAGAATTATTCTGCTTACCAATGAAACAAAAAACAACATTCTTATTTATAATAAATCGGGAAAGTTGTTAGATAGTTGGGGCCATGAATTTCCTGGTGGTCACGGACTAACATTAGCTGATGAAAATGGAACTCAGTTCCTCTACATTACAGATACAGTAAAGCATCAGGTTTACAAAACTACCATGGACGGTAAAATAGTATTGACCATAGATGTTCCAATGGAGGCTGGTATTTATAAAAGTGAGAAAGAATTTGTACCCACAGAGGTTGCAGTTGATTCAAATGGTGATTTTTTCATTGCTGATGGTTATGGAGCTCAATACATTATGCATTACAGTAATGATGGCAAATTAAAGGGTTATTTCGGTGGTCGAGGTAAAGGCAATGAAAATCTAGACAATGCGCATGGAATAGTTGTTGACAGAAGATCGGGGACGCCAACACTCTTGGTAACTGATCGTACACGCAATTGTTTTAAACGTTTTTCAATGGATGGAAAGCTAATCGGGACAATTGAACTACCCGGTGCTTTTGTTTGCCGTCCTGTGATAAAAAATGATCACTTGTACGCTGCTGTATTTAGATCTGCAAAAATTGATAATGTGGGATCTGGTTTTACTATAATATTGGATAAGGATAATAAACTTGTTTCCAATATTGGAGGATCAGAACCTATTTACAAGGACGGAAAATTACAAACATTATCACAAGCTGAGAAAATATTTGTCCATCCGCATGATGTATGTGTTGATGATGATGAAAACCTGTATGTTGCACAATGGGCTTCAGGTAAGGTATATCCTTATAAATTTAAAAGAGTCTAATTTCTTTACTACAAGATCGTTTATATGAAAAGCAAGCTTAATGCTTATGCTGTTAGTGTAATTTTTTGCCTTAATGTTCTGATCATCTTTTTATTGATCTTTGAGCAGCAATTAGTAATTCCTCAATGGGTGCAACCCATAGGCAGAATGCATCCTATACTTCTGCATTTTCCAATTGCATTACTTATCCTGGCTGCGGGTATGGAGTTTTTTCGGTTTAAAGCTGAAAACGCTGCCGCAAGCTTTTATCAAAAATTTACTTCAGGATTATTTCTTAGTGGAATACTTTTATCAGGGATAACAGTTTTGATGGGTTTAATATTGTCTCTAGAGGATGGATATGATGGTGATGCATTGCTTTACCATAAGTGGTTTGGGGTAAGTACAGTTTTCTTATCATCACTTTTATTTAAACTCCGAGATTTTTCTTGGTATAAAGAATCTATTGCCAAATCAGGATCTGTTGCTTTAGCCTTTATGTTGATTGTTGCAGGTCATTTTGGGTCTGTATTAACTCATGGTGATAATTTTGTTCTTGAACCAATTACCACGCCTGAAATAGTTCCATTAGAACAAGCCAAGGTGTACGATCATGTGATACAGCCTATTTTGCAAGAAAAATGTGTGAGTTGTCATAATGACCAGAAGTTGAAAGGTAGTTTAAAACTTACTGATTCGCTTTCAATACTTAAAGGTGGCAAAACCGGTAAACTATTTATTGCCGGAAAACCCAATTTAAGCCTTTTACTGGAAAGGATACATTTGCCATCATCTGAGAAAAAACACATGCCACCTTCTGGAAAACCACAACTTACAGAGGAAGAATCTAGACTGCTTTTTTTATGGATAAAGGATAATGCCTCATTCAGTAAAAAAGTAATAGATCTTGCACAGAATGATTCGCTTAGAGTATTGGCAACTTCAAGATTTAAACCTGCAGAAATTCAAGACGAAGATTTCGACTTTGATGCTGCAGATGATAAAACTATTAAGAAATTAAATACTTTTTACAGATTGGTAGCCCCGGTTTCACAAGGTTCGCCGGCATTAGCCGTTAGCTTTTTTAGTAAAAGTGGCTTCGATTCTAAAGCACTAGATGAGTTAACTGCAATTAAAGATCAAATTGTGAGTTTGAGATTGAGTAGAATGCCTGTTAAGGATACTGATCTTAATAAAATTTCACAATTTGAATCTTTGCAGAATTTGGACTTGAATTTTACTGATATTAACGGTAGCGGATTAAAAGAACTTTCAGGATTGAAATCTTTGAAAAGCTTATCACTTTCAGGAACTAAAGTTAATTTAATGCAAGTGAAGTCTGTAGTTTCATTAAAAAGTCTTGAAGTACTAACTATTTGGAATACTTCTTTTTCAGAAAAAGATATTCAGGAATTGAAAAAAATAAATAAAAAATTAAAAATACTTACTGGTTATAAAGATGACGGA
>CANKAT010000046.1 GCA_947479815.1 Sphingobacteriaceae bacterium | reverse complement strand
AGATAACCGATAACAGATAACAGATAACAGATAACTGATAACTGATAACTGATACGCAGAGACCTAATCAAGATTTTAACCTATCATAACCTTGCTGAAAAATATAATGCAGCTGATAGTGTAAATGCTATCCATTAGGTAAAATAACTGCAGTATTCAAACTGTTAGCAAAGGCAAATTATCTGCTATGTTACAGGGCAGCAATGTAGTTCTGAAAGATGAAAACGGAAATACATCTACTTTACAGTGGCTGATCTTAATCAAAATAATGGGGTTAGCCACGTGATTGATTCTGTTGTATTACCGAAGTAAGTAATTAATCAATTGATTGTAAAAAAAGCCTCGGAATATCTCTTGGGCTTTTTATGTTTCTATATTTATGCTAAGTATTATAAACATACCATTTGAAATCTGTAATTAATCTTTGAGACTGAAAACTAAAATCACCTTATCAGAGCCAGAACTAATCCAGGCAATCCTTGAAAAGGACAAAAATGGAGCAGAGGCACTCTATGATATGTATTCTTCATCTTTGTATGGAGTTATTTTCAGAATTGTACAACATCAAGAAATAGCAGAAGATCTTCTGCAAGACACATTTATTAGAATCTGGAACTCTTTTTCATCCTATGATGCATCTAAAGGAAGATTATTTACTTGGATGGTAAATGTTGCACGAAATATTGCGATAGATAAAACAAGATCTAAAGAATTTCGTAATAGTGCAAAAACCGAAGACATAGAAAATAACGTATTAATAGTAGATAAACAGATAAATTCTGAAATTAATCCCGAAATAATCGGATTAAAGGATTTAATTGGAAAACTAAAACCGGAACATAAAATTATTCTTGACCTTGTTTATTTCGAAGGATTCACGCACGTTGAAGTTGCAAAAAAGCTTGAAATTCCTTTGGGAACAGTTAAAACACGATTAAGAAATGCTATTATTACATTAAGAAAGGTATTTAATTAATTGAAAAACCTCAAATCATATCTGGAAAGCGGAATACTAGAACAATATGTTCTAGGTGATTTAAGCGTAGAAGAAAAGCTTGATGTAGAAATGAATGCCCTTCAATATCCTGAGGTTAGAAAAGAATTAGAAGAAATTGAACAGGCATTGATGAGTTATGCCCGAGCAAATGCTATTGAGCCATCTCAAAAAATTAAAAGTAATTTTCTGAATGCAATAAATACTAATGATCAGGTTAATATCTATTCTTCAACAAATACAAGTGAATCCTATATTAGATCTTTAAAATTTTACAAATATAGTTTTGCAGCATCTTTATCACTCCTTTTTATAAGCGGTATATTATTACTCAATCTAAACAATAAGCTCCATGAATCTTATGTTCAGCTTGCTGCTCTGCAATCTGTCAATCAAAAATTCTCCAAGCAGGTAAATTATAAAGAAGGTGAGCTAAGCAATACTAAAAATGCTCTTCAATTCTATCAAAACCCTAAAGCATATAAATTAGTTACGCTAAAAGGATCTGCAAAAGCTCCTAAAGCTAGCTTACTGGTTGCCTTAAATGAAGACAAGGAAGAAGTAATGATCGATCTGTCATCACTCCGTATGCCTATAATTGACCAGGAGCATCAGTATCAGTTATGGGCAATGGTGGATGGAAAACCGGTTGATCTTGGGGTCTTTGATGCTAAAGAGGACAGTACCGGAATGAAAAAAATGAAATTCACAAAACATGCTCAATCATTTGCTGTAACTCTTGAGCCTAAAGGCGGAAGTAATAACCCCAGTATGGATAAAATGATGGCAATCGGCACTATTTAATATCCAAAATCTTCTCCAATTAATTCACTATTTCTTTCTTTAATATTTTTATTCAATTATTTATCTATGGAATATAGAATAAAAAAAGGGTTGAATTACAAGAATTCAACCCTACATCTATCTATGAAAAACATGCCTTTTGGAGGCATCTAAATTGAAACAATTCACATGCCATTTTATTAGGATATGTCTAAATCTGATTTACTCCTTTCATTGATCGATAAATACCCAAACCGTAGAGAAAATACCTGATAATGTAGATTTATTTACCCAATCACTAATTCTATTTCAAAATAGCTGGAAAGAAAATCTCTCTTAAAAACGTGAATAAAAAAAGGCCTTAGTTTTTTAACTAAGACCTTTCTTAAATGGGTGGCTGATGGGGCTCGAACCCACGACCCTCGGCACCACAAACCAATACTCTAACCAGCTGAGCTACAGCCACCATTTTGTTTCTGCAAAACTAAGCATTTCGGCATATATTGCAAATTTTTTATCAGTAATTTTCTATACTGAGTATCAATAAGATGGGATTTTTTTGACGGATTAATTTCTATTAATGAACTATTAACAAGCATGATCTTATATAAAAAACATATGAGAGATGTTTCTGTTCAATTAGTATTTATAAGTGTTAAATTTGGGTCAGAAAATCTATATCCATGGAAAAAGAAGAATTGGTTGAACTTCAGGTTAGCGGAATGCACTGTAACAATTGCGCACTTTCCATACATAAATTATTAGAGAAAAAAGGACTGCAAGATATCTATGTAGATTTTGCAAATGACGAGGTCAAGTTTAAAACAACGGATCCCAGTTCTACTGAATTAATCATTAAGGAAATTGAAGGCCTGGGATATAAGGTTAGCGAAGAAAGCATTCCTATCCATGAAAAGGCGTATGAAAAGATTGAAAATAAATTTTATTTCAGTCTGCTGTTTACTATACCCTTATTCTCTCATATGTTTCTTCCATTCCATTGGCTTCATAATCCTCTGGTTCAATTAGCTTTATGTAGCCCTGTTTACATTTTAGGATGTTTACATTTCGGGAAAAGTGCATATTATTCTTTAAAAAGTGGAGTTCCAAATATGGATGTCCTGATCTTTATTGGATCAAGTGCCGCATTTATTTATAGTTTTTATGGCACTATTCAGAATCTGGGACCAGATTTTATGTTTTATGAAACTGCCGCTACTATTATTTCTCTTGTGCTTTTAGGAAATGTATTAGAAAAAAGATCTGTTTCACAAACTACATCTGCAGTTCGCGATCTTATGCTATTCCAAGAAGTAAAAGCCAATAAGATGTTGAACGGTGAACTTATTCAAATACACTATTCGGAGATTCTTCCTGGTGATATATTGTTAATTAATAGCGGAGATAAAATACCAGTTGATGGTGAAATAATATGGGGAGAAGCTTCCGTAAACGAAGCAATGCTCACAGGTGAAAGCTTGCCGATTGAAAAATCAAAATATGATCAGGCAATTGGCGGAACACTGATTGAGAAAGGGAGTATCCAACTATTAGTAACTAAAACTGGAAAACATACTATCCTTTCACAGATTATTGAATTGATGAAGAAAGCACAAGCTGCAAAGCCAAGTATTCAAAAACTTGGAGATAAAGTTGCCGCTATTTTCGTACCGGTAGTTGTTGGAATTTCAGTAATCACTTTCTTTCTTGCATTTTATGCTTTTGATATAAGCTTTCAAAAATCAATGCTGAACGCAATAGCAGTACTTGTTATTTCTTGCCCTTGTGCTATGGGATTAGCCACTCCTACTGCAGTTATGGTGGGGCTTGGGCGAGCTGCTAAAATTGGAATCTTAATAAAAGGTGGAAATACCATAGAAGAAATAGCGAAATTAAAATTCATGGTATTTGATAAAACCGGAACTCTTACAACAGGGAATTTTAAGATTAAGGCTCTCGATTGTATTCAAATTTCAAATAAGAAGGCTGAATCTATCATTTCGGGAATTGAAGGTTATTCAAATCATCCAATCGCACGGTCATTGGTCAAAGAACTAAGTCTGAAATCACCCGATAAAATGATATTTATCAAAGTTACGGAAGAAAAAGGATTGGGTATGACTGCTTCTGATTCGGAAGGCAACACGTATTTATTTGGCTCTAAGCAAATACTCCAAAACGATGAAGATCATGGCCATTATAGCTTATTCCTCAAAATGAATAATATCCTTGTGGCTAGGATAGCCATTGAAGATGAAATTAAGCCAGAGGCTATCCATTTAATTAAAACCTTGAAGTCTTTAAATATTATTCCGGTTTTGTTAAGCGGAGACCAGAAAATTAAATGTGAAGTGCTTGGCGCCACATTAGGGATTGATGAAATTTATGCCGAAACTATGCCTCATCAAAAACTCGAAATTATTGACGAAATTAAAAAAAGAGGAAAGACGGCCATGGTAGGCGATGGCATCAATGATGCACCTGCACTTACCAGTTCTGATGTTGGTGTTTCCATGAGTGATTCTAGTCATATAGCTATTCAATCAGCAGAGGTAATTCTTTTAAAAAGCGACCTCTCTTCAATAGAAAATATGTTAAAAATTGGAAAACATACCTTATTAACAATCAAACAAAATCTTTTTTGGGCGTTTTTCTACAATGTAGTAGCCATTCCTTTTGCTGCATTTGGTTTTTTAAATCCGATGGTTGGAGCATTAGCAATGGCATTTTCTGATGTGATTGTTATTGGAAATTCAATTCGATTAAAAACAAAATCACTATAATTGCTCATTAAAGCATGATTAATGATTGAGATATATACAGATGGAGCGTCAAGCGGAAATCCGGGTCCCGGTGGATATGGTGTGATACTTCGCTCAGGCAATCATTATAAAGAGCTTTCTGAAGGTTATCGTAAAACAACCAATAACCGGATGGAATTACTTGCAGTGATCACCGGAATAGAAAGTATAAAAAAAACAGGGCAGGAAATCATGGTTTACTCTGACTCAAAATACATCATTGATTCCGTTGAAAAAAAATGGGTATTTAACTGGGTAAGAACAGGATTTAAGGCTAAAAAAAACAAAGATCTATGGTTGAGATTTCTTACTGTTTACAAATTACACCAAATTAAATTCACTTGGGTAAAGGGCCATAATGGCCATCCTGAGAATGAAAGATGCGATGAATTGGCTGTACAGGCATCCCAACAAAGAAATTTATTAACCGATACTTTTTTTGAAAAGGAAGAATTAAAATTAAATATTTAATCAGGCCCTCCTACCACTCCTAAACTTTCATTTTTGAATCCGTATTTTATTCCTGGGTTAGTGGCGAATGCTCCCTCATTAATTGTTCAACCTTCAGAACCATATGTTCAGATCCTATAAAAATTGCTGATCTCTGATGTAGAGCGGTTACATCTTTATCAAGTATCCTTGAATAACCATCGGTGGCACGACCACCTGCCTGTTCTATAATAAATGCCATCGGATTACATTCATAAACAAGCCTGAGTTTACCATTTGGAGCACTTGAGGTAGTTGGATATATAAAAATACCACCCTTTATCATGTTCCTATGTATATCTGCCACCATAGAACCTATGTATCTGGATATATAAGGTCTTAATGTATCTGCATCTTCAATTTGGCAATATTTTAAATATTTTTTGACACCTTCAGGAAAATGGACATAATTTCCTTCGTTAATAGAATAAATTTTGCCATTATCAGGAATTTTCATTTGGGGATGAGAAAGACAAAATTCACCAATTGATGGATCAAGTGTGAAACCATTCACTCCTTTGCCGGTTGTGTAAACGAGCATGGTTGATGAACCATAAATAACATATCCAGCTGCAACCTGCTCTGTGCCATTTTGAAGCACATCGGCAAGGGTTGCTTTTCCTTCTAAAGACTTTCTTCTATAAATAGAAAAAATAGTTCCTACTGCCACGTTCACATCTATATTTGAAGAACCATCAAGGGGATCTATTGCAACAATATATTTTGCATTCTTGGAAACCTCTCCATCAATGTAAACAAATTCATCATTTTCTTCAGAAGCTACGATACAACATTCTCCACCACTTTGTAAGGCTGATATAAACTGCTCATTAGCAAACATATCTAACTTCTTTTGGGATTCACCTTGTATATTAATAGTGCCGGCATCACCAAGAATATCCAATAAGCCAGCCTTGTTAACCTCTCGGTTGACAATTTTTGAGGCAATACCGATATCACGGAGAAGTCGCGACAGTTCACCTTTAGCATATGGAAAATCATTCTGCTTTTCTATTATAAACTGCCCCAATGTTAATACTGCCTGCATATACTTAGTGTATTTTGTACGTTATCTATTTGCTAATTCAACCACTTCTAAGTTATAGATTTTTTCTTCAGAAATAGAAAATCGAAGCAATGTGCGTACTTTATGCCAACCATGCATTCCTGCAGCGCCTGGATTTAAGTGTAAAATATTTGCTTTTTTATCAAACATTACTTTCAATATATGTGAATGCCCAGAGATAAATAATCTGGGAGGATTGTTTTGAATTTCCTCTCTTATGCGGGGATCATACTTACCTGGATAACCACCGATATGAGTCATCAAAACTGTAGTGCCTTCGCAAATAAATCTATTTTTTTCGGGATACACTGAACGAATATCCCTTCCGTCTATATTGCCATAAACTCCTCTTAATGGCTTAAATGAGTTTAACTTATCGGCAAGCTCAAGCGTTCCGAAATCGCCTGCATGCCATATCTCATCACACAGATCAAAATGTTTAAAAACTGCATCATCAAGATAACCATGCGTATCTGATATTAACCCAATCCTCATCATACTAAAATAGCTTTAAAAAATTGTTAAAAAATCCTTTAACAGCATACGGTAATCTGAGGTGTAAATACCAGCCTTTTCATAGATAACAAAATTCTTAACAGTTGGTTCAGAAATATTGAAACCAATCTTTAATATCTTTCTATGAGGCTTCGATTCTGCAAAAGAATGGATCAATATCTCATTAATAATCTTTAATTCTGAGACCGAAGGCATTAATTGTTCAATCAATTTTGATGTTTCCATTGGCAAAATAATATATAAAACGCCTTTGTTACTTAATTTATTTGCTGATTCTTTCAGTAGATTTTCAAAAAAAGAGTAATCCGTATGTCTGGCTAGCCCCTTAACCGGATCCTCAGATCTGAGAGAATTAATGAAGAACGGAGGGTTTGAAACTATCAAATCATATTGCCCATCATAATTCAATAAATAACGTTCCATTGAAGAATGAAATAAACATAGCCTATTAAAGAAAGGAGATTCGGAAAAATTCTTTTTTGCAGTTCTTGCTGCGTTTTCATCAATTTCTACAGCATCAATTAAAGCCGATGGAAATCTTTGAGCAAGCATCAGTGAAATCAAGCCTGTGCCTGTCCCTATATCAAGTATATTAGTAGGTGCAATAGCCTCTAAAATAGCTGCTAGAAGAACACCATCAGTATTAACTTTCATGGCACAATCAGTTTGATCAATACAAAACTGCTTGAAATGGAATAAACTTGCCATTAGCTTTCGTAAAGCTCTATTGGAAGTCCGTCAGGATCACTAAAAAAAACAAACCTTTTCCCGCTGTATTCGTCAATTCTAATTTCTTCTGTAATTATCCCATTATCAGTTAGTTCGGCAACTGATGCAGACAGATTATCTACTTCAAAAGCAATATGCCTTAAACCTTTTCCTTCGGGATGTGATAATCTTTCTGGGGGATCTGGAAATGAAAATAATTCAATCTGATATACTCCATTGACTGCAAGATCAAGTTTATATGAATTACGTTCTGCCCTAAAAACCTCTTGTAAAATATTTAGTCCAAGTATTTCGGTATAAAAATGCTTAGACAATGTGTAATTAGAACAAATAATTGCAACATGATGTACGCCTTTCAAGTTGAGCATATAATTTAATATTTTCTTGACAAAGTGCTTATTAAGATATAAAAGAATGAGATTATCTGCTTTTCTGAAAGCAATCTCAAAAGTAAAGAAACCTATGAAAATTATACTAAAACAGCAAATATTATTCTAATATGATCAGTAGTATGACTAAAACACAATTCAGCTATCCAAAATAATCATGATATAGTATATTATTTTACTTATACTATTATCAGAGAAATAATATATATATATATATATATATTTTCATCTGTTTCACAATTAATTGACACAATTTCTTGAATTTGCGATCAAAATTTTAATATATCTAAAGAATTCTTAAACAATTTGAATTTTTATTGATTTTTTTTATTGATTTTTATACTGAAACGTTTATTTTTATCAAAAATTAATTAAAACCCAGCCATACAATGTCGTCTTTAAGATTTCAAGCTCTAAATGCAGTACTTTCAAGGACAATTCCTGAAGTAAAAATGCCTTCATCAAAACTTTCCGATTTTTATGGAAGTAATGTCTTCGATCAGAAGAAAATGAAAGATAGTTTATCTAAAGAAGCCTTTAATAGTATTATTGAATCTATCAATTCGGGAACACCAATTGATAGAGGTATATCAGAACAAGTTGCATCTTCTATGAAATCCTGGGCTATGTCCAGAGGAGCATCACATTATACCCACTGGTTCCAACCATTAACAGGAACCACAGCAGAAAAGCATGACTCTTTCTTTGAGCCAGGTTCTGATGGTCAAGGTTTAGAGAAATTCTCTGGTGAAGCCTTATCACAACAAGAACCAGATGCATCCAGTTTTCCAAACGGAGGAATAAGGAGCACCTTTGAAGCGCGTGGTTATACTGCATGGGATCCATCATCACCAGCCTTTATCATCGGATCTACCTTGTGTATTCCTACAGTTTTTATTTCTTATACTGGCGAAGCTTTAGATTATAAGGCTCCTTTATTAAAGGCTATCGGTTTAATGGATAAAGCAGCTGTTGCAGTTGCACAATACTTTGATAAAAGCATTGAAAAGATAAATAGCTCATTAGGTATCGAGCAGGAATATTTTCTTGTTGATCTTGCCTTATTTAACGCTAGACCCGATCTTTATCTTACCGGAAGAGCTTTATTTGGTCATATGTCTGCCAAAAATCAGCAATTAGATGACCATTATTTTGGATCAATTCCTGAACGTGTTCTTGCCTATATGCAAGATTTTGAAACGGAAGCCATCAAATTAGGCATTCCTTTAAAAACTCGTCATAATGAGGTTGCTCCTTCTCAATTTGAGTGTGCGCCTTTATATGAGGAAATGAATCTTGCCATTGACCACAATTCATTGTTAATGGATTTGATGGATAAAGTTGCCCGCAGACATAATTTTAAAGTTCTTTTGCATGAAAAGCCTTATGCAGGCATCAATGGTTCTGGTAAACACAATAACTGGTCTTTAATTACCAATACAGGTAAAAACCTGCTTTCTCCTGGAAAGACTCCAAAAAACAATCTGATGTTCCTTACATTCTTTGTAAATACGATCAGAGCAGTTTTTGAATATTCAGATCTATTGAGAGCATCTATTGCATCGGTTAATAATGACCACCGTTTAGGTGCCAATGAAGCACCACCAGCAATCATCTCTATGTTTCTTGGAAGTCAGCTGAATGACCTGCTAGATGAAATTGAATCATCAAGGGTAACTAATAAAATGAAGCAAGAGCCATCATTGTGGACTAATATTCCAAAAATACCGCAAATCTTATTAGACAACACAGATCGTAACCGTACATCTCCATTGGCTTTTACAGGTAATAAATTTGAATTGCGGGCAGTTGGTTCTTCGGCTAACTCTGCCAATCCAATGACAATATTGAACACGATCGTTGCAGATCAGTTAAATAAGTTCAAGGCAGAAGTTGATAAACTGATCAAAAAAGGCGAGAAAAAAGATGTTGCGATCATGACAGTGATCAAACGTTACATCAAAGAATCTAAAGCTATTCGTTTTGAAGGCAATGGTTATAGTGATGAGTGGGCAGAAGAAGCTAAAAAAAGAGGCTTATCAAATATTAAAACTACACCAAAAGCACTTGATGTTTTATTAGATCCTAAAACAGATAAATTATTTCAAGATACCGGAGTATTCAGTAAACGCGAATCGCATGCACGTCATGAAATACTGCTAGAAAGTTATTTCAAAAAACTACAAATTGAAGCTAGAGTAATGGGCGACTTGGTTGACAATGTGATTATTCCAACAGCTATCAATTATCAAACAACGCTTATCGAAAACGTGAAAGGGCTGAAAGATCTTGGTCTTGGTGAAGATACCTATGCAGCTCAGCTTGATATCATTAAGAAGATATCAGGGCATGTTAACTTTATTAGAACAGCAAATCTTGAAATGGTTAATGAACGTAAAAAAGCGAATAACATCGAAGATATAAGAGATAAATCTATTGCCTACGATGAGAAAGTTAAATCATTCTTTGATCCAATCCGCTATCATGTTGATAAACTTGAGCAATTAGTAGATGATTCAAAATGGCCTTTGCCTAAATTCAGAGAATTATTGTTTCTTAAATAGTACTGAGTATTAAGTATTAAGTATTAAGTATTAAGTATTAAAACAACAAAGTTCTGCTTCGGCAGAACTTTGTTGTTTATAGCCACATCTCATACTTCATACTTCATATCTCCAATCTCTTATCTCACATCTCAAATCTAAATACTACTTTTGCATTAATGTCAGACCTAAAATATAACCAGCGCGGCGTTTCAGCTGATAAAGAAGATGTGCATAATGCCATCAAAAATATAGATAAGGGAATTTTTCCAAAAGCCTTTTGCAAAATCATTCCTGATATTTTGGGATCCGACAATGCTTATTGTAATATCATGCATGCCGATGGTGCAGGTACTAAATCTTCTTTAGCTTATGTATACTGGAAAGAAACAGGTGACATTTCTGTATGGAAGGGAATTGCCCAGGATGCTATCATTATGAATCTTGACGATCTACTATGTGTTGGTGCTACTGATAATATATTGCTTTCATCAACCATTGGTCGAAATAAAAATTTGGTAACAGGCGAAGTGATTGCTGAACTGATAAATGGCACAGAAGAAATTCTATCTGAATTACGTGATCTTGGAATTGGGATTTACTCTACTGGAGGCGAAACTGCAGATGTTGGAGATATTGTCAGAACCCTCATTGTTGATTCTACTGTAACCTGCCGGATGAAACGAGCAGACATCCTATCTAATGATCAAATTCAACCTGGAGATGTTATTGTTGGACTTTCATCCTATGGAAAAGCCAATTATGAAAAGGAATACAATGGAGGAATGGGTTCAAACGGACTAACTTCAGCCAGACATGATGTGTTCCATAAATATATTGCAGAAAAATATCCTGAATGTTATGATTCGGCAGTGCCTTATGAATTATTGTACTCTGGTTCTAAAAAGTTAACTGACCTTATAAATATACCTGCCACAGATTATAATGAGGCAATTGATATCACAGCAGGAAAGCTCGTTCTATCGCCAACACGTACTTATGCCCCAATAGTTAAGCGAATACTGGATAAACACCGTTCTCAAATACATGGAATGGTTCATTGCAGTGGTGGTGCTCAAACAAAAGTTCTTCATTTTATTGACAAGTATCATATCATAAAAGACAATATGATGCCTATTCCTCCCCTTTTCAGCCTCATTCAGGAAGAATCTAAGACAGATTGGAGAGAAATGTATAAAGTATTCAATATGGGCCACAGAATGGAATTCTATGTTCCATCAGAGATGGCACAAGCGATCATTGATATATCAAAAGAATTCCATGTTGATGCACAAATCATTGGATATGTTGAAAATTCAGAAACTAAACAGGTAACCATTCGATCTCCATACGGTGACTTTATATACCACTAAATTTATTTTTCATAAAAAAGCCTTTTTGAAACATCAAAAAGGCTTTTTTCGTTTAAAAGTATCTTATGAATTATTGTTTCTTTAGGATCAATTTATCTTTTGGTACTGGTAGCTTACTGGTCTTAATATCTAATTCATCAATTAAATTTTTGGCACCACCAATAACATCTATACACCAAAGTACAAATCGAATATCTACGGAAATAGTACGTTTGTATTGTTTATCGAATGCAATATCACCACTCATAGCTTCCCAGTTACCATCAAAAGCAATTCCAATTAATTCACCGTTACCATTTAAAACTGGTGATCCTGAATTACCCCCTGTAATATCATTATTACTAATAAATCCAACAGAAAGTGTGCCTGCTTCGCCATATTCTCTAAAATCTCGCTTAGAATAGGCTTCTAATAAGGATTTTGGTAGGTCGAACTCTTCATTTCCGGGCTGATACTTAGCAACCATTCCATCAATTGATGTTTTAATATCATAGATAATACCATCCTTTGGACTATAATTTTGAATGGTGCCGTAACTAATACGCATAGTAGAATTCGCATCTGGATAAGCTAAATTTCCTTTATTCTTTTCAGTTAAGGCTTTCAGATAAAGATTATCAAGACGATTTTTCTCCATTTGAAAATCAGAATAGACAGAACCAAAATTATTTCTGATATAATCCTGAGGGATCAAATTTGAAGCATATTTATAGGCAGGATCATTTTCAAGTACTTCCAAACTTGGGTTAGATAAAAACTTACGCATCTTTTCGGGATCTATAAGATTACTCTTCTCCCATAAGTGATCGGCATAATTTTTAAAACTTGCTTCAGATGAACCTTTCCAAAAATTTTCCAAAATATAGGTTATAAATTTAGGATGTTGCGATTTAGGCACATCCTGATAAAAAGAAGTTAGAATTTGAGCAAAAATCTTCTTATCAGCATTTTCAGAATAGGTGCTCTGGTAATTATTCAGTATAATATTAAAACTTTGCTTTACCTGAGTCTGATACGCAGCGTCTTCTTTACGCCCATTCATAGACTTGATCATACTTGCAATTTGGTTAGCATTACGAATAAATGCTGAAGCCAGTAAACCTTCGTTTACATAGGTTATATGAACTGCATAAGGCTCGTATGAAGCGTATGCATTTTTGTAAGCACCTATCAAATTGACATTTACAGGTGATGAAGCTGCCCAATTTGTAAAATCTTGTTCCTGTTTTTGCTTCTCTTCATTAATTTTTAAACGTTTTAACTGTTCAGTTTGACCAATAAAGTACTTCCAGTAATTAGCAATATTTGCATATTGAGATGATAATTTTAGACGGATATCTAGGCTTTTATCCATCTCTTCTTTCCATGCTTTTAAGCGAATATCACGAAGTTTAACTATTGTTGGATTTGTTTTTTCTGTTGCCAAGTTTACTCCATATGAAGTTAAGTAGCGGTCGGTTCGTCCGGGAAAACCATAAACCATTGAAAAGTCACCATTCTTAACTCCTTTGATTGAAATAGGAAATGATTTTTTGGGAGTATAAGGTTTATTGTTTACGGAATATGGGGCAGCTTTATTTTCTGCGTCAGCATACACGCGGAATACAGAAAAATCGCCAGTATGACGAGGCCATTCCCAATTATCAGTATCGCCTCCGAATTTACCAATTGATTGTGAAGGTATACCTACTAAACGAATATCACTAAATCGTTCATATATAAACAAAAGAAACTGATTCGCTTTATAAATATCCTTGACGTCTGCTTCCATAGAAGCTCCTAGATTAGCATCAGTTGCGATCTTTTTACTGATCTCAGCAATTTTTGCAGCTTTATCTTTCTCTTCAACGCCAACTAAAGCAGCCATTACCTTAGGAGTAACATCTTCCATTCTAACAAGAAAGCGAACGAACAAACCCTTGATTGGTTTTTCTTCTTGGAAAGATTTAGCATAAAAACCATTGTCTAGAATATTATTTTCAGGGGTAGAATTAGATGCAGCAGCATCATAACCACAGTGATGATTAGTAAAGATCAAGCCATTTTTAGATACGATCTCTCCGGTACAAAAACCTCCAAATGAGACAATGGCATCTTTAATACTTGCTTTATTGACACTATAAAGATCTTCAGGAGTTAATTTAAACCCTTGCTTCTTCATTTGCTCATAGTTTTTCCCAATAAGCATTGGAAGCCACATACCTTCGTCGGCCTTTACAGGCTGACCCAAAAACAATACAAATGCCAACAGTATAACTGAGGCATACTTAAATCGATTCATAAGTTTTATTTAATAAAATTGGTTAAGCAAATATAATGCCTTAGCAGTCATTTGAAAATGTTCCAAATAATAAATATCAAAAAAAAACCCGCAACTTTCGAAGCGGGTCTTTAAATAATTCAAAAAATATTATTGGAAATTGTAACGGAAACCGAATTGCATGTAATAAGTAGATGCAAAAGTTTGTGAAGTTCCAAAAGTTGAACCTACCGGTTTGTTATTAAATGTATTTAACCAGAATGTAGGTTTAGTTGTTCCACCAGGTGTTAAAGCTGAAACGTTCTGAGGAACAAGAACTGCTGCAGTTTGAACAAAATCAACAGTACCCCATTTGCTATTCAGTAAGTTACCAAAATTCATGATGTCAACAGTGAATTGGAAATTATTTTTGCTTTTTCCAAAATCCTTGAATAATTCCTGAGTTAATCTGATATCAACTTGGTTTCTCCATGGAAGTTTAGCACCACTACGCTCAGCATACTTTCCCTTATTCTTTTTAAGATAATCATCCTGCTCAACATAAGCGAAGAAAAGGTCACTTTGCTCTTGTGCAGTATAAGCAACATTACTTGTTGCTGCAGAAGCCGGACGAGCAGCAAAAGTGATCTCAGAAGGATCCTTAGGAATGTATATCAAATCATTGGTTTGACCATCGCGATTAAAATCAGTTGAATAGGTATAAGAGAACCTTCCCTGATGTGAAGCCTCAAAGAACATAGATACAGAAGTAGCAAGGTTCTTAACGTATTCTTTTCGATAATTAAGGCCTGCAATTACGCGGTGAGGAACGTTAAAATTTGAATAACTTAAACCTGGATTATTTCCAGTACGTGAGGTTTGAGTTAAAGACCATGTATTAAACAATTGATCACCATTACCATCATAAAGTATTTTTTGCTCACTTCTGGTATAAGATAAGGTAGCTGACAATCCTTTATTGAAAGATTTATTTAATGTTGCAGTAAGAAACCATGAATGTCCTTCATTTGAATTATCCAAAACAACCGGATTTAATGCCGCTGTACCAGTTGCACTAGCTTGTCCTGTACTGGTCAATTTATTGATAAACTTATCTACGTTAGCGTTTGGATACATTGGGCGGTTATCAGGATATCCTGTAACATTCAAAGCAGTTGGATCTACTAGATTGACATTGAATCCTTTTGCAATATTCAGGTCCTTATTATAAATACCTTCCAAAGTACCAACAATACCCCATGGTAATTTAGCATCTAACGCTAAGCTGCTTTTCCAGGTTTGAGGAAATCTGAATTCTGGATCAATCGCACTAATAGTAGCGGGAATTGAAGTACCAGCCGCAGGAGGAGTTGCTGGCAAGTATTTTCTAACATCAACACTGAATGGCCCCGGAGTATTAGCAGTACCATTCCAGTTTTGAGTAAACTGAATAAGACCAGCATCACCAGACTGAGCTACGATCCAAACAAAAGGAACTTTTGTTGTGAAAATACCAGTACCACCTCTTAATTGTAAAGAGCGATCACCTTTAACATCATAATTAAAACCTAATCTTGGAGAGAACATGATTCTTTCTTTAGGTAAAACACCAGTATCTATTTTTCTTCCCTGAGAAAAAGTTAATGGAGCAATTAAAGGATGTGTTTTTATTTCAGGTACATCAGGATATGTTGGCAATTCAAAACGAAGACCTGCTGTTATGTTTAGCTTCTCACCTACGCGGAAATTATCCTGAAGATAAGCTGAATACTGCTGGAATTTAAATGTTGGGAATGCCTGAGCATAACCAGGAGACAATGAATAGGTTATAGCATAATCATTGGGTTTAGCACCAGTTACAAAATCATTCCAGGAATTGAATCGGTAAGCACCTGTTCCAAAACGCTGAAATCCATTTTTGGTAGTACTAAAATCCATTTGTGCTCCTAAGGTCACTTCATGATTTCCCAGATTCATGGTGAAATTATCTGTAAAACTATACGTCTGAACATCTCTTAAGTTTCCATAAGTAAACGGCTCATAACCGAAAGTAGTAAATGCTGTTCCATCTTTCATAATATCAACTAAAGGAAAAATGTCACTTCCAGAACCTCTTGGATCATTCTGGTGTGTAAAACTACCTCTTAAGGTGTTTGAGAATTTAGATCCAAAAGTAGAATTCAGCTCGGCAGCCAATGAATATTGATTAGCTTCTTGAGTATAATTTGAATTACTAAATTGCAGGTGACCAGGATTACCACGACCCCCATTATTAGGAAAGTTAAAACCTGATCCACTTGTTGAAGAACTAATAAAAGACGGAGTACTACTTTCTACTTGGTTGTAACGAATGTTAAAACGGTGATCTTTGTTAATATTCCAGTCAAGACGAGCTAAAAATTTATAGTTATTGCTTTTATTTGCATAACCCTGATAAACTCCAGGATTATAACCATAGGTATTTTTAAGGTAATTACTAATCATATCTAATTCGCTTGCTAATGGACGAGCAACATTCGGATTTGAACCAAATGGCGTTTCAGAAGTTGCTGCAACCCTGCTTTGACCAGGTCTAACCTCATCAGTACGGTCAATATTTGCGAAAAAGAAAAGTTTATTTTTGATGATTGGTCCACCTAAACTAAGGGCGAACTGAGTCACGTCAAGTGGTTGTAAAACAATGGTATTATCACCAACCTTATTTCCTTGGTTACTTTGATTACGCATGCCAAAAAAAGCATTTCCGAAAAAGTTATTCCTACCTGAACGAGTTACCGCATTAATTGCACTACCTACAAAACCAGACATTCTTACATCATAAGGAGCAACATTTACTGAAACTTCTTCAATAGCGTCAATTGAGATAGGAGAACCACCTGCCGGCAGGTTACTTCCAATACCAAATTGGTTGTTAAAATCTGAACCATCTACTGTAAAGTTATTCTGACGATAGTTACCACCACCAATTGAGGCACCGTTAGCCTGTGGAGTAAATTTAGTTAGGTCATTGACACTTCTGCTGATTGTTGGTACATTTTGAATCTGGGCACGACCAATATTGGTTGTTGCACCGGTACGATTCGCGTTTAATACTGAATTAGGGTCTTGCGCTGTAATTACAACTTCCTGAAGCTGTCTTCCAGATTCTTTAAGTGAAATATTTAACACAAAAGGCTCACCTAATTTCAAAATTACTTCGCTGAATG
The DNA here is from genome assembly GCA_947479815.1 of Sphingobacteriaceae bacterium. Taxonomy (GTDB): domain Bacteria; phylum Bacteroidota; class Bacteroidia; order Sphingobacteriales; family Sphingobacteriaceae; genus Daejeonella. Next base: position 7,297 of record CANKAT010000046.1, on the reverse strand, counting down.
ATTCCGCTTGATATCCAACATAAGTTACTTGGATAAGATATGGACCTCCAACACGCATGTTCGGGATATTAAATCTACCGTCTACACCAGAAGAAGAACCATAAACAGTTCCTGTAGGCTGATGTGTAGCCTTAATTGTAGCACCGATCAGTGATTCCTTTGAGTCACGAATAGTACCCGATAAACTACTTGTCGTTACCTGTGCAGAAATATTGATCACAGTTAATAAAACAACAAGAGTCGAAAGTAAAATTTTCTTCATAAAATGGTTTTTAATTGATTAGTTGATTGAAACGATGCAAATATACATAGCATTTTTATAACTTCTTTAGAAGTAGTATTAAGTAAATGTTAAATTTCATAGATACTTTTCTACATTTTGGTGTTATTAACACGTTATCCAATAAATCAATATTAAGTCAGGACAAATATTTTCAACCGCTTGAGTATTTTATTAGATTTGCGTTAATTCTACATTGTACTACAAATATTAGATATGAATTACGACATCATTATTATCGGAAGTGGACCAGGTGGATACGTAGCCGCCATTCGTGCAGCACAGTTAGGCTTAAAGATTGCAATAGTTGAACGCGAATCGCTGGGTGGAATTTGTTTAAATTGGGGTTGTATTCCTACAAAAGCATTGTTAAAAAGTGCTAATGTGTTTGAATATATTACTCATGCAGCAGATTATGGAATCAATGTGCAGGGGGCAGAAGTTGATTTTGGAGCAATAATAAAAAGAAGCCGAGGCGTAGCCGAAGGAATGAGCAAAGGCGTTCAGTTTCTGATGAAAAAGAATAAGATCGATGTCATCATGGGTACAGGAAAAATTAAAAAAGGTGGAAAAATTGACGTGATTGATCCTAATGGATCTACAAAAGAATATACTGCCAAGCATACCATTCTCGCAACAGGTGGACGATCAAGAGAATTACCAAATTTAAAGCAGGATGGCAAAAAAATTATTGGTTATCGTCAGGCGATGGCATTAGCAAAGCAGCCAAAATCTATGGTTGTGGTAGGTTCTGGTGCTATAGGTGTTGAATTCGCATATTTCTATAATACCTTAGGAACTAAGGTTACCATCGTTGAATACCTTGATAATATTGTTCCAGTTGAAGATGAAGATATTTCTAAACAACTACTAAGAAGCTTTAAAAAATCAGGAATAACAATTATGACGGGAACTAATGTAGAATCTGTTGATACCTCTGGTTCAGGCTGTAAAGTACAAGTTAAAACTGCTGTAGGAACTGAAATAATTGAATGTGATATCGTACTTTCTGCCATTGGCTATAGTCCTAATCTCGAAAACTTAGGCTTAGAAGAAGTGGGAGTTCAGATTGATAAGGGGCGTGTTCAGGTTGATGATTTTTATAAAACAAATATAGAAGGTGTGTATGCTATTGGTGATATTGTTAAAGGTCAGGCACTTGCACATGTTGCTTCGGCAGAAGGAATTATATGTGTTGAAAAAATAGCTGGCCATCATCCGGAACCATTGAACTATAACAATATACCAGGTTGTACCTATTGCTCACCTGAGATTGCCTCAGTTGGTTATACCGAAAAAGCAGCAAAGGAAGCTGGATATGAACTAAAAATTGGGAAGTTTCCATTTTCAGCTTCAGGCAAAGCCAGTGCTGCCGGAGCAAAAGATGGTTTTGTCAAAGTTATCTTTGATGCTAAATACGGTGAATTTCTTGGCGCTCACATGATTGGAACCAATGTTACAGAAATGATTGCCGAAGTGGTGGTTGCAAGAAAGCTCGAAACTACAGGCATGGATATTGTCAAAACCGTGCATCCACATCCTACAATGAGTGAGGCAATTATGGAAGCTGCTGCTGATGCCTATGGTGAAGTGATTCACTTGTAAATTAAATTTTAGGATTGAAAACTAGATTCTGATATGAAGTTATACACAATCGATACTGGTTTTTTCAAGTTAGATGGTGGTGCTATGTTTGGCGTAGTTCCAAAATCTATCTGGCAAAAGACTAATCCGGCAGATGAATTTAATCTGTGTACTTGGGCAATGAGATGTTTACTAATTCAAGATGAAGAGCGCCTTATTCTTATCGATAACGGTATAGGTTATAAACAGGATGAACGTTTTTTAAAACATTACCATTTACATGGCGATGATACACTTGAAAAATCCCTTGCAAATATTGGATTCTCTAAAGATGATATAACGGATGTTTTTTTAACTCACCTGCATTTTGACCATTGTGGCGGATCTATCGAAAGACAAGAAGACGGAGCTCTAGTTCCTGCCTTCAAAAATGCCAACTATTGGAGTAATAAAGAACACTGGCAATGGGCTGTTGAACCGAATGATCGTGAAAAAGCTTCATTCTTAAAGGAAAATATAGTACCTATTCAAGAAAGCGGAAAACTAAGGTTTATTGATGCTATAGACGGTATATCTTTTACAAAGAACATCAATATTCGCTTTGCTTTTGGACATACTGATGCAATGATGTTACCTCAGATCAGTTATAAAGGAAAAACCATTTTGTACATGGCCGATATGCTCCCATCAGTAGGCCATATTCCAATGCCCTATGTCATGTCATATGATATGTTCCCGCTCAAAACCTTGAACGAGAAAAAGAAATTCCTTGAAGAGGCCGTTCAAAATAATTACATACTGTTTCTAGAGCACGATCCGGTTAATGAATGCTGTACCCTGCAAGAAACAGAAAAAGGTATCCGTGTTAAGGATACCTTTAAGTTAAGTGAGATCTGAAATAGCCTTTATAACCAAGAGCCTTTCCTTAAAAGAAAAGCTCTTGGACTTTTTAAACCCCTAATTATCTTTCTTAAATCAAGATAAAATCAAACCTATGGTATAACAACCTGAGGTTTGGTGCCAGTGATTTGATCTATTTCATCCATTACTTCATTAGTCATTAATGGCACAACCTCTAAAGCAGTTAGATTTTCTTTTAATTGTGCTCCTTTAGAAGCACCCAAAATAACAGTACTCACATGAGGATTTCTTAAACACCATGCAATGGCTAATTTTGCCAATGAGGTATTTAATCTGTCAGCAAGATCTTTAAGTAATTTAACTTTGCGGATATTATCTTCAATAAGAAGTCTATTTCTAAGCCATTCAATATTATCCATGCTAAAACGTGCATCTTTTGGATCAGCTTCATTGTATTTACCTGAAAGTAAACCCGAAGCCAACGGACTCCAGATGGTAGTTCCCATCCCAAAATCACGGAATAACAATAAAAACTCCATTTCCATTTTATCACGCCAAAGCATGTTATATTGTGGCTGCTCCATTACTGGATGAACTAAATGATTCTTTTCAGCAAAATAGTGAGCCTGCATAATCTCTAAAGCACTCCACTCTGAAGTACCCCAATAAAGCGCTTTACCTGATTGAACTAACTGGTGCATAGCCCAAACAGTTTCTTCAATAGGAGTTTCTTTATCAGGACGATGACAATAGATTAGATCAATATAATCAAGTTGTAAGCGTTTCAATGCATTGTGAGTTCCTTCAAAAAGATGCTTTTTAGATAGGCCAATCATATTCGGCTTTTTTTCTTCGGCACCAAAAAATATCTTACTTGAAACAATATAAGAACTACGATCCCAATTTTTCTTTTTCAGAATCTTGCCCATCACTATCTCTGACTTACCACCAGCATACCCTTCAGCATTGTCAAAAAAATTAACTCCGCCATCATAGGCGATATCCATAAGTTCTTCTGCAACCTTATCTTCAATCTGCTGACCAAAAGTTAACCAGCTTCCAAGTGAGAGTGCACTAACTTTCAATCCCGATTTGCCTAAACGCCTGTATTCCATTATTTTATATTTAATTTTTTAGTATTAATTTCTAATTCTAAATTAACAATTTACGAGCCAAAAAAAACATTTATGATTTCATGTGCTAAAAAATTACATAGGTCTGTATTATTTTTTAAATTGGCACTTCAAAATGTAAATGAGATTCGCAATGCGAAACTAAGAAAATGCAGCTTACTCAACTAGAAATAAAAGGTTTTAAAAGCTTTGGTGATAAAATTACGATCAACTTCAATGAAGGTGTGACTGCTATTGTAGGACCAAACGGTTGTGGTAAATCAAATGTTGTGGATGCAATTCGATGGGTTCTCGGAGAACAAAGCACACGTATGCTTCGTTCTGAAAAGATGGAAAATATTATTTTCAATGGAACAAAAACACGTAAACCTTCTAACCTTGCTGAGGTATCTTTAACTTTTGATAACACAAAAAATATACTTCCAACAGATTATACAAAAGTAACTATTACCCGGAAGCTGTATCGCTCTGGCGAAAGTGAGTACAGGTTAAATGACGTTCATTGTCGTTTAAAAGACATTACAGACCTTTTTCTAGATACGGGAATCGGATCAGACTCCTACTCTATCATTGAACTTAAAATGATCGATGAGATCATTGCCAATAAAGAAAATTCAAGACGTGCATTATTTGAAGAGGCATCCGGAATATCTAAATACAAGCTTCGAAAAAAACAAACATTTAACAAGCTCAAAGATACAGAGGCAGATTTGAGCCGAGTTGAAGATTTACTTTTTGAAATTGATAAGAATCTTAAAACTCTTGAAAATCAAGCAAAAAAGGCCGAGCGCTACTTTAGATTAAAAGAACAGTATAAAAGTCTTAGTATGATGTTGGCTTCCTTTCGAATAATTAGCTTTAGGGAAGCTCTTTCTAGACTTGAAGATAAGGAACAACAACAATCACTGAGTAATACCGATATCAGTACCGCAATAAGTAACCTTGAGGCAGTATTACAGCAACAAAAGCTGGAAAATTTAAACCTGGAAAAAAATCTTTCAGTTCAACAAAAAGCTAGCAATGAATTTATTGCTAAGATTCGGAATTATGAAAGTGATAAGAAGCTAAAAAATGAACAATTAAGGTTTCTGGAAGATAAAAAAAACAGGCTCAATGATGAATTAGAAAAAGACAAAAATCAATTGAATCATGTTTTTTACAATCAGAAGCGATTGAATGAAGAACATCTCCAGGAGAGCGAAATTCTTGAAAAAATCAGAGATACAACAACATCCCAGCATCTTGAGATTACTGAACTTAGAACTAAACAACAAAAATCTAAGACTGATCTGGATCTATTCAATAACGAAAATAATGTACTTCAGAATCAGGTATATAAACTTGAAAAAGATAATGCTATTCTTCATATTCAAAAAGATGCTCTTTATCAGGAAAGCAGCCGTAATATGGAGGATACCCGTTCCAAGGAAACAGAACTAAATGAGTTTAATAAAGTTATTGATGAGATTGGTAAAAAGCTGGAAACCAATCAAAAGAAATTCAATCAAAATAAAAACCTGGAAGATGAGCTAAACAGACAAATTCAAGGAAGCACCGAACAATTAAAAGGAATTAATGAATCACTGAATCAGGAAAGCAGGAAACTTGACGCTAAGCAAAACGAATATAACCTTACCAAATCAATGGTTGATAATCTGGAAGGTTTTCCTGAATCTATTCGTTTTCTGAAAAAAAACACAAGCTGGGCCAAGCAGGCTCCCCTATTTTCAGATATTTTGTTTTGCCGAGAAGAATATAGGATAGCAATAGAGAACTTTCTTGAACCAGTAATGAATCATTATGTTGTTGAAACACAAGCGGAGGCAATACAGGCTATTAGATTGTTAAATGATTCATCAAGAGGACGTGCAAACTTTTTTATTCTGGATGCACTCAATAAAATATCTAAACGAAATTCAGATAAATTAAGAAATCCAAACTTAATTTCAGCATTAGATATCATTGATACCGACTCCAAATACCGTCCGCTATGTGAAATTCTATTATACAATGTTTATCTACTTGAATCAGGTGATGAACAGGAAATAAAGTCGGCCTTGCCAGAAGAACAATATGTCATTCTAAGTAAATCAGGCATGTTCTCTAAAACTCGTTTTGGCATGTCAGGTGGCTCTGTTGGATTATTTGAAGGCAAAAGAATAGGACGTGCAAAAAATCTTGAAAAGCTCAGCAAAGAGATTATAAGCACAGAATCTAGCATCATTAAATTAAAAAATGCTCTTTCATTTGAAGATGAAAAACTAAAGAATTTGCAAGAATCATCCCAGAAAGAAAATTTACAAATCCTACAATTAGAAATTAACAAACTAGAGAATGAGTTCACTTCAGTTAAGACAAAACAAGAACAGTATCTAGCATTTATTGAAAACAGCCTGAATAGAAAGCAAGATATTGAGCTTAAAATTTCAAGTATCAGTAATGAATTATTAGCTTCTGAACCTCTATTGTTAGAATTGAAAAACAGTTTGGAAATAAAACAATCGCGCCTGCTCAATTATCAGCAAGAATATAATGAACTTTCTGATTCACTTAATACAAAATCGGGGTTTTACAATCAGGAAAACATACGTTTTCATCAGCAACAGAATAAAGTTTCAGGAATTGAAAAAGATCTTGAATACCGAGAAAGTCAGCAGCGTTCTCTTGAAACCAGAATAGATTTAAATCAGGTAGAAATTGAAAAAACAGATTTAAGCATTAAAGAGGCCTTACTTTATGCTGATCATTCTGATGAGGATCTGATTGCGATGTATGTACAAAAGGAAGAGTTTGAAAATGCGCTAAAAGATTCAGAACAAGTCTATTATGCCTCTAGAGGAAAGATCACTGAGTTTGAAGAAAATATAAGTTTGCTTCGTCGTAATAAAGATCAGTCAGATCTAATCAGCAATGATTTAAAGGATCAAAAAACCGCAATTAAACTCGAGTTAAATGCATTAAAAGAGCGTCTATCCGTTGAATTTTCAATTGACATTTCAGATCTATTAGATGATGAAATAAGTACAGAAAACGGATCAGAAAATGAGGCAGATCTGCGTGAAAAAACAGAACGGCTCAAAAAACAACTGGATGAATTTGGAGCCATTAATCCTATGGCTATGGAAGCCTATCAAGAGATGAATGAACGTTACACTTTTATTCAAACGCAGAAAAAAGATCTTTCAGAAGCAAAAGCATCCTTATTACAAACCATTAAAGAAATAGACGATACTGCAAAAGAGAAGTTTATGGATGCTTTTATTAATGTCAGAAAACATTTTATAGAGGTTTTTCGGTCTCTATTTAATGATGAAGATAGTTGTGATCTAATATTAGCCGACCCTTCAAATCCATTAGAATCTGACATTGATATCATAGCAAGGCCAAAAGGTAAAAGACCACTTTCCATTAATCAATTATCAGGAGGTGAAAAGACTTT
>CANKAT010000045.1 GCA_947479815.1 Sphingobacteriaceae bacterium | reverse complement strand
GTGCCTATATCGGCGGTGTCCACCTCTTCCCATTCCGAACAGAGAAGTTAAGCCCGCCAGAGCCAATGGTACTGCCGTAAAAGGTGGGAGAGTAGGTCGGTGCCCAATTTTATAGAAAGCCTCGCAGGAAACTGTCGAGGCTTTTTTGTGTTTACTGGTCAAGGTCAGGGTCGGTGCCCTCCCGATTGCTATCGGGATTATAGAAAGCCTCGCAGGAAACTGTCGAGGCTTTTTTGTGTTTACTGGTCAGGGTCAGGGTCGATGCCCTCCCTCCCTCCCGATAGCTATCGGGAAGCTATCGGGAACCTATCGGCTAACCAACCAACTAACGCCCGATCGCTATTAGAAACCTATCGTGAGTATGATATATGGGTATTTTTCTATCAAATTTTGCATAGTCAACCTGATGAAAATCATTAGGGCATTTTTGTTTCCTGATGATTTATGGTAGATTTTGACATTTTCATGTCTTCAAATCAGCCTTAATCTGTATATTTACAAAATAAGCGATACAAATGAATATCAATATAGGATCCCGTAGAGAGGTATTAATGCATATTGAAAAATATATGCTCGAGAAAATGCATGATTACCTTAAACCTATTGAAACCAATTGGCAACCATCTGATTTTTTGCCTGATTCAACTCGTGATACCTTCTTTTCAGAAATTAAAGACCTGAAAGAAAATGCGCAAGCTCTTTCTTATGATCTGGTAGCTGTTTTGATCGGTGATACGATTACTGAAGAAGCTCTTCCAACTTATGAGTCCTGGTTAACTATGGTTGATGGCATATCAAAAGATGAAGAAAATGGTTGGATGAAATGGATAAGGCACTGGACTGCTGAAGAAAACCGCCATGGTGATTTGCTTAATAAATATCTTTATTTGTCAGGCCGTGTTGATATGCGCCAGATGGAAATATCCACTCAATATCTAATTGCAGATGGTTTTGATATTGGTACTGGTCATGATCCTTACCGAAATTTTATCTATACAAGTTTTCAGGAACTTGCTACTAATATTTCACATAGAAGGGTTGCTTCCCTAGCTAAAACTGAAGGCGATACACTTTTATCTAAAATGTGTGGTGTAATTGCATCTGACGAGGCTAGACATGCTAAAGCTTATAAGGATTTTATGCTTCGAATTTTTGAGGTAGATCCTAGTGAGGCCATGATTGCTTTTGAAGATATGATGCGAAATAAGATTGTTATGCCTGCACACTTCCTTCGCGAAGTTGGCTTGCAAATGGGACAGACATTTGGTCATTTTACCGATGCCGCTCAACGCCTTGGTGTTTATACTGCTGTAGACTATGTACAGATTATGAAGCAACTCATTGATGAATGGCAAATTGAAAAAATACGCGATTTAAATGAAGCCGGTGAAAAAGCACGTGATTATGTAATGAATTTACCCGATCGTTTGTTAAGAGTAGCAGAAAGAATGAAAAATCCTTCCCTTGAATATAAATTTAGCTGGATAGCTGGATAATTTTATATATTATAAACAAGAAAACCCGATCTGTTTTTAAACTGATCGGGTTTTTTTTATAATTCAATTTATTTTTTGACTATTTGCATCTTTTCGGGATTCCATAAAATGGCTGTATCATTATTATAACTGTCGTTACATAATAATGCTGGTGCTGCTGCACGATATCCGAAAATGGCGTCTTCAGCAACTTTTCCATTATTTTTAATGGCATTAAAGAAATTTACGAAATGATCATATGGGCCACCCATGTATCCTTTTTCAGCTGAAAACGTATATTCTTCCTGAGGTAGAATTCTCTTCCTATCTGTTAGTGGTGTACCTGCCTTCTTCATACTTTCAATAAAGAAAGGATCATCAGTAGAAAAATTCTTATTTCTTCTTAAGGTTACACTATCCCATCCAATATCCATTGCTCCTTCACTTCCAATCAGTTTCAATATTGTACTTCCGCTAGTTCCATCTATGAAATTACATCTTAGTGATAAATTAAATGCAGGGTGAGCTTCTGCCTGGTCAGGGTAATCAAATATTCCTAAAAGGACATCTGGAACCTCTCTCCCATCTTTCCAATACCTTAAACCTCCTGATGAATATATTTTATTCGGACCGAATGAGTCAGTTATAAAGTGCAGACTTGAAAACAGGTGAACGAATAGATCTCCTGACATTCCTGTTCCATAATCACGATAATTTCTCCATCTGAAGAAACGTTTTGCATCAAACGGACGTTTTGTGGTATTGCTTAGATAGGTTTCCCAATCAACAGTTTCTGCTGAAGCATCCGCCGGAATTGGGTATGACCATGCTCCTCCAGGAGAGTGGCGAGCCCAGAAGCCTTCGGCAAAGTTAAGCTGACCAATTGCTCCATCTTTTAATAGTTCCTTGGCTTTCTCATTTCCAAGCGATGATACACCCTGACTTCCTACCTGAAATATTTTCCCCGTTTCTTTCTGTGCTTTGATCACTGCATGACCCTCTGAAATATCATGAACCATAGGTTTTTCACAATAAACATGTTTGCCGGCCCTCATCGCATCAATTGATATTTGTTGGTGCCAATGATCTGGGGTAGCAACTATAACTGCATCAATATCTGGGCGATTTAAGATCTCTTTATATGATTTTGTTGTGAAAATATCTTGACCCCATTTCTTTTTTGCATCCTCCAAACGACCGTCGTACAGATCGCAAACAGCTACCAACTTTACTCCAGGTACTTTTAATGCTGTGTTTGTATCTCCGCTACCCATTCCTCCTGCACCAATCAGGGCAATGTTAATATTGTCATTAGCACTTATAAGTTGTCTTTTTGGAATAGTAAATTGCGTGGTATTACTTTCTGTAGTTGCTGCAATTACGCTACTCCCCACAGCAACAGCTGCAGTTGATGTTGCTAATTTTTTTATAAAGCCTCTGCGTGACGATTCGGGATTGGTTTTCATTCTTGAAAAATTAAATTAAGCGATTTTATGTTGAGTGAGCCCAATAATGTAGGTTCATTCATTATTTATTCCTTATGATCAAGGCTTTTACCAGCCAATTGTATCTAATATTACTTCAATTCCTTGATCTTAATGTTTTTCCATCTTACCTTGATGCCACCACCTGAATGGATTTGTAAAGCTATAAAGCCATTACCTGCTCCAATTTTAGCATCTTTTAGATAAGAAATTTGTTTGCCATTTAACCAAGTAGTAATTTCATCGTTATTAACCTCAATCTTTCCTTTGTTCCATCCTTCGGGGCTAAGACCTGATTCTTCTGCTGCTGTTGGTTTAGTTAACCATCCTCTGCCATAAGATTCATAGATTCCGCCTGTGCCATTTCCCGGAGGAGCAACTTCTACCTGCCATCCACTTATTTTCGTTCCATCTATAGTTGAGCGTATAAATACACCGCTATTGCCATTGGCCTCTAATTTAAAATCATACTCCATGATAAAATTTTTGTAATTTTTATCGGTAGACAGATAGCCATATTGCTTATCAGGGCCACTCTCACAGATCAGATTGCTATTTTCTACGTACCATTTTTCGGTGCCGTGAATAGTCCATCCTGTCAAATCTTTACCATTGAATAGCTTTTTTGTCTTCTGTGCTTGTGCAACTGAAGAGATTAAAAAGAAAGAAAAAATTAATAATACGTATTTCATGATGTCTTTTTTTGATTTATAAATAAATATAGTTTTAAAAAAACGTTTTCAAAACCTGTAGTATAGAAATTACACTTTATTTAGATCTGTTTTTGAAAACCGCATCACATGTTCCTCCTGTATTGGCCGCCAACTTCGTATAATGCATGCGAGATCTGCCCAATCGAACAAACCTTACAGACTTCCATTAAGCTATCGAATATATTTTCGCCGGCAATAGCTTTCTGCTGAAGATCTTTTAAAAGTGCAGCTGAAACCTCAGAATTTCGATCTTTAAAGGCTTTCAGAGCTGAAATTTGAAATTTCTTCTCTTCTTCTGTAGCTCTGATCACCTCCGAAGGAATAATTGTTGGCGAACCATTTTTATTTAGAAAAGTGTTTACCCCTATAATTGGATAAGTGCCGTCATGCTTTAGTGTTTCATAGTAAAGAGATTCTTCCTGAATGCGGCTGCGCTGATACATCGTTTCCATAGCACCAAGAACACCTCCGCGATCGTTTATTCGTTTAAACTCTTCAAGAACGGCGTCCTCCACTAGTTCTGTAAGCTCCTCAATAATGAATGCTCCTTGTAAAGGGTTCTCATTTTTAGCCAATCCTAATTCGCGGTTGATAATTAGCTGAATGGCCATTGCCCTACGAACAGACTCTTCAGTAGGCGTGGTTATTGCCTCATCATAGGCATTGGTATGCAGAGAATTACAATTGTCATAGATCGCATACAGTGCCTGCAGCGTGGTACGGATATCATTAAAGTCTATTTCCTGAGCATGCAATGATCTTCCGGAGGTTTGAATATGATATTTTAATTTCTGAGAACGATCATTACCCTTGTATTTATGCTTTATGGCTTTGGCCCAGATTCTTCTGGCAACACGTCCAATTACCGAATATTCAGGATCAATTCCGTTCGAGAAAAAGAACGATAGGTTAGGCGCAAATTCATCAATATGCATTCCTCTGCTTAGGTAATATTCAACGAATGTAAAACCATTGCTCAGTGTAAATGCCAATTGTGAAATTGGATTTGCACCGGCTTCAGCAATATGATATCCCGAAATGGAAACGGAATAGAAGTTCCTGACCAGATTATCAATGAAGTATTTCTGGATATCGCCCATCATTCTTAATGCGAATTCAGTAGAAAATATACAGGTGTTTTGTGCCTGATCTTCCTTTAATATATCTGCCTGTACAGTTCCTCTCACATTGGCGATGGCATATGCTTTTATTTTAGCATACACATCTAATGGTAATACCTGATCTCCGGTAAGTCCAAGGAGCATTAATCCCAAGCCATTATTTCCTTCAGGAAGTGCTCCCTGATAACTGGGCTTAGAAATTCCTCTTGACTTAAATAACTGATCGATCTTTACTTTAGTTTCATCCAGCAGTCCATTTTCAAGGATGTATCGCTCGCATTGCTGGTCAATGGCTGCATTCATGAAGAATCCAAGTAGCATTGGTGCCGGACCATTGATTGTCATGGATACGGAAGTGGAAGGGTGACAAAGGTCGAAGCCACTATATAATTTTTTGGCATCATCTAATGTTGCAATGCTCACACCTGAGTTGCCGATTTTTCCGTAAATATCGGGCCGTAAATCCGGATCTTCGCCATAGAGTGTAACCGAATCGAAAGCGGTTGATAAACGGTGGGCTGGCTGATCCAAAGACACATAATGGAATCTTTTATTGGTTCTTTCTGGACCACCTTCGCCTGCAAACATGCGAGTAGGATCTTCACCTTCACGCTTGAGTGGGAACACCCCGGCAGCGTAAGGAAATTCTCCAGGAACATTTTCAGTTAGGATCCACCTTAATAGATCTCCCCAGGCCTCAAATCGCGGAAGAGAGATTTTGGGAATACGAAGTTTTGATAAGGATTCTGTGTAAAGAGATTGCTTTATCTCTTTATCGCGAACCTTATAAATGAAATGGTCTGCTTTATATTTCTTGATTGTTTGGGGCCATTCTTCCAGTAGCTTTTTGCATTCAGGATCCAGACTTTGTTCCAGTACCTGATATATTTCCTTTAACGATTTTATGGAATCCTCTTTTTTATGTTCAGAAGCAATTGCCAAGGTGCCATGTATCTGAAAGAGTTGCTGGGCTAGTTTACATTGTTTATTTACCCAGGAATTATATTCAGCGCTTGATTCAACAATTTCTGCAAGATAGCGAGTCCGCTCAGGTGGGATAATGTAAGTTTTCTCGGATTGATGAGCACTCATTTCCATTTTTGCATGAAAATCAAAGCCTGTTTTCTTTAAAATTGAAGCCATCAGTTCTGAAAAGAGCTTGTTCATTCCCGGGTCATTGAATTGAGAGGCCGTGGTTCCGATCACGGGAAGGTCCTCGTCAGGGGTATCAAAAAGCTGGTGGTTACGTTTGAATTGTTTTCTAACATCTCTGATCGCATCCAATGCGCCTCGCTTATCGAATTTGTTGATAGCAACAATATCTGCGAAATCAAGCATATCTATTTTTTCGAGCTGTGTTGCTGCTCCGAATTCGGGAGTCATCACATACAAGGCAACATCAGAATGTTCAGTAATTTCGGTATCTGACTGTCCAATGCCTGATGTTTCAACAATGATCAGGTCAAATCCAGCTGCTTTACAAATGTCAATGGATTCTTGAATGTATTTTGAAAGTGCGAGGTTTGCCTGTCTGGTTGCCAGCGAACGCATATAAACTCGTGAATTATTGATGGAATTCATCCGTATACGGTCGCCTAATAATGCACCTCCTGTTTTACGTTTAGATGGATCAACTGAAATGATAGCGATGTTTTTATCAGTTTCTACCAAAAAACGTCGCACTAGCTCATCAATGAGCGATGATTTTCCGGCACCACCTGTTCCGGTGATCCCTATAACAGGGACAATTTTACCATTAATTATTTTTTTTAGCTCCTTAAGAAATTCTTCGGTCTGCTCCGGATGATTTTCAGCCAGCGTTATGGCAGAAGCGATGGCCTTTTTATCTTGTTTACCGATTCCTTGAAGTTCATTATTGAGGCTTGTTCTGGTCAAGAAATCGCATTGTTCTAACATGTCATTGATCATTCCTTGAAGCCCCATTTTGCGGCCGTCGTCAGGAGAGTAGATCTGGGTTATTCCATATTTTTTTAACTCGCTGATCTCATCGGGTAAAATCACTCCGCCTCCACCAGCAAATATTTTGATGTGTCCGGCCCCAAATTCCTGCAGCAGGTCAAACATGTATTTCAAGTATTCAGTATGCCCACCCTGGTATGAAGTCATTGCAATTCCCTGCACATCTTCCTGAATGGCGCAATTCACAACCTCCAAAACTGAACGATTATGACCCAGGTGGATTACTTCTGCACCTGAAGATTGCAATATGCGGCGCATAATATTGATTGTAGCATCATGTCCGTCGAACAATGCAGCTGCAGTAACAAAACGTATCTTATGTTTGGGTCTATAAACTTCGGTCATTTTTACTTTCCTGATTATGCTGTAAAGGTAAGAATAATTGGAATGCCGAATTGTGTGGCAAATTTGCCTGAAAATTCAAGGAAGAAAGCGTTTAAAAATTCAGCCTTTACTGTAACTATTCTTAATAGTATTTTAAGAACTTGAGTTGTTGCCGGCGCCTCCGAATTTTTATTTTCTTTAATCTCTTCATTTTTTCAGATTTTTATTCCCTGATTGGAATGCTAGATTAGAATTGATCCTCTATGTTGATTTTCATTCCATTTGTTTTTTTCTAAAAGTATACCCGAAACATAGACCTAGTTTAAGGGTAAGGTTGAATTTTGTATCTTTGCAAAAACAGAATTTTGGGAACACCTTTAGATTACGGGCATAAGAATTATAATCATTATGGCGCATACCTTAAAAATAAGTATGATGGTCAGCGTGTATACAAGATAATTGCCGATGCCGGATTTACTTGTCCCAATCGCGATGGAAGTAAGGGTTATGGCGGTTGCACCTATTGCAATGTTGATTCGTTTACACCAGAACTTTCAAGAAGTTTGCCAACTATTCGAGAACAGATCGAACAGGGTATGGAGCGGGCATTTAAAAATTATAGAGCTGAAAAATTCATTATCTATTTCCAGCCCAATACCAATACCTATGCACCAACGCATTATCTAAAATTGCTTTATGATGAGGCTCTGAGTATCAACACAAACAATATTGTTGGTTTATCGGTAGGCACCCGTCCTGATTGTATTGACTTTGAAAAACTTGCCTTGCTTGAAAGTTATTCCGATCGCTTTGATGTGGATCTTGAGATGGGTATGGAGTCGATCTATGATGATACACTATTAAGGATAAATAGGGGATGCAGTCATCAGGAATTTGTAAATGCAGTTCAATTGGCTCAAAATTCAAAAGTTGATATTTGTGTTCATACTATTTTTGGATTCCCATGGGAGACTCATGAAATGATGCTTCGCTATGCGGATGAAATAAACAGGTTCCCACAGATTAAATTTGTTAAGCTACACCATCTTCATATTGTAAAAGGGTCTATCATGGGTACAAAATATAGCCGTGATCCTTTTAAGGTATTTACAATAGATGAATACACCGACTTTATAGCAGAATTCATTCCACTCCTGCGTCCTGATATCGTTTTACAGCGCCTTTTTGGTTTGGCTGACTTTGATCTGCTGATTGCTCCGAACTGGGGCATGAAGAAATCTCAAATACAGAGCTATATTGATAAGCGCCTAGAGGCTAAAGGAGTGGTTCAGGGCAGTGCTTATAAGCCAGCTTCTGTTTTACTCGTTTAACCAGATTCCGCTAATTATCTATTCCTTATATTACTATCTCTTCCTGATTGATTTATTTACGTCTTCGTCTTATCTTATTAAGCTTAGCCCGTTAACCTAGTAAATCTATCGGCCCACTTATGGCTTTTTTCTCAAAAATTTTATTTTTTCAGCGTAATTCTCAGATTTTAAATTAAAATTTCAAGTTATAACCTATATTTTCATGATTATAAATGATTTTATTTGCAATATTTTAAATTTTAGGTCACTTATTGAACACTTTACCTATTAAAATGATATTTAATATTATAAATTTCTTAAAAATTGAATATTTTTTTAAAAAAGTATTAAAATAATGATGAATTTATTCAAAATGGTTATACATTTGTATTAAACAATAGGGATTTTGTTCTAATAATTATAAATTTTATCATGAAAGTCGGATTAAAGCAAATTTTGCCATTTTTAATTTTTGCCAGCGTAGCTATAGCTGCAGTTTTTGTTCCTTCTCTTCCAGATTTCGCGGATACCGGTAAGTATAATGGAGCGGATATCGCTTGGTTGTTGGTGGCTACTGCTCTGGTATTCTTGATGACGCCTGGCTTAGCATTCTTTTATGGTGGAATGGTTCATCGTAAAAATGTTATTTCAACGATGATCAAGAGTGTAGTTGCTGCTGGGGTAGTTAGTATACTTTGGGTTACTGTTGGATTCAGTCTTTCTTTTGGTGATAGCATTGGTGGTATTATTGGGGATCCCAGAACTTTTCTGTTCTTTCAGGGAGTCAATTCAGGTGCACCCTGGAGTTTGGCACCCACAATACCTTTAACACTATTTGCATTATTTCAATTAATGTTTGCAATTATCACTCCTGGATTGGTGGTTGGTGCAGTGGCAGAACGTATTCGTTTTACCTCTTATATATTATTTATATGTATGTTCAGTTTGCTGGTTTATGCACCAATTGCGCATTGGGTATGGCATCCGGATGGATTTCTATTTAAAATGGGAGGCCTTGATTTTGCTGGAGGTGCTGTTGTTCATATTTCTGCAGGTATGGCTGCTTTGGCAGGTGCAATGGTTTTAAAACGTAGGCAAACGCATCTTAATGGACAAGAAGTTCCACCTGCAAATATTCCTTATGTTTTGATAGGAACGGGTTTATTATGGTTTGGCTGGTTTGGTTTTAATGCCGGTTCTGCACTTGGTGCTAATGCCTTAGCTGTTTCAGCATTTGCAACTACTAATATTTCAGGTGCTGCCGGAGGATTATCTTGGATGTTCTTTGATGTGGTTAGAGGTAAAAAGCCTTCAGTACTTGGTTTCTGTATCGGTGCAGTGGTTGGACTTGCCGCAGTAACACCGGGAGCAGGGTACGTCGGAATTCCGCAGAGTATATTCATAGGATTTGTTGCAGCTATCATTTCGAATCTAGCGGTTTATTGGAAATCAAAAACTACCCTAGATGATACGCTCGATGTATTTCCTTGCCATGGCGTAGGTGGTATAGTTGGATTATTATTGACTGGTTTACTAGCAACAAAAACAGTAAACCCAGCCGGTTCTGATGGTTGGTTCTATGGGAATCATGAATTTTTCTTTACTCAACTTAAATTAGTTGTAATCACAGTTTCCTATAGTTTTATTGTCTCTTATGGTATCTTCAAATTCATCAATTTATTGCAGCCTATGCGTGTAAGCTCAGAAGAAGAGGAAGAAGGACTTGATTCAACACAGCACAATGAAAAATACAGTCAAGGTACATTGCTTGTAAGCAACCATGGATTTGTCTATGAAAAGGATGTAGAAGACGATTTAGAGGAAGACATGGAAAATGTAAGGCATATCGTTACTGAACAAATCAAACTTAAATCTTCATAAACCAATTATAATTCACAACAGAAGCCATTGTTAAAAGCAATGGCTTCTTTGTTTACTGAACAAGTTTATTAGCACAGGCTGAACTAGCGAAGGCTTCTGGTTTTGCTTTAAATACAAATCCCATACTTAAGATATATCCCATAGCTTCATGTAGTGCCATGTTTGATTTGAAATTTGGGTTGGTATTAATATCGGCATGAACTTCCAGATCTACATCATAAAGATCAAGCAAGTCGCAAAGGGAATAGGCACATTCGATTGATTTTTGCACTTCTGAAAGCATTCGTTCTTTAATCCCCATTTTTAAAGAAGAGCTCTCTTGGTGGATGTACATAAATCCACCTTTCTTTTCTCTTAAAAATACAATAACGGTCGCAAAGTCGATAATTGCTCCTTTAACCTGGGAATCTGTGCCGATACAAACCTTTAATTTGTTACCAAGTGCAGATTCGCGTTCAATTGCATGCTCAACTTCTTCAAGGATTGGGCTTTCGATGGTTTCTCCATTAAATTTCTTCCAAGTCATAAATTTTGATTCAAGATTGAATTAGTATTAAAACTGGTATGATAAAGGAAATTACTACATAATTAAAGATAGGTGAATATCTTTCAACCTATCGGCCCAAGTATGTTATTTATTTGTTAACATTTTAACAATGAGGAGTTAGACTATTTTGAACATCTTATTGGACTTCTCGCTGTGTCCTTTGGTTGGCTCTGTATTCAAGTTCTGATTTACCAACTGATGATTTATATGGAACGGTGATCATACCGAATAGCGCTCTAATTGGTATGATCACTACCCATAATCTTAATCAGTTAGTTTCTTATATCTGATCCGGTGAGGTTGATCGTCGCCAGTACGTTTTTTTCTGTTCTCTTCGTATTCCGAATAATTTCCTTCAAAATAATAAACCTGTGAATTGCCTTCAAAGGCCAAGATATGAGTACAAACCCTATCCAAAAACCAGCGATCATGCGAAATTATAACAGCACATCCTCCAAAGTTTTCGAGTCCTTCTTCTAGTGCTCTTAAGGTGTTTACGTCAATATCATTGGTAGGCTCATCCAAAAGGAGTACGTTTGAGCTTTTCTTGAGCGTTATTGCAAGATGTACTCTGTTTCTTTCTCCTCCTGAAAGTACGGAAACTTTTTTCTGTTGGTCTGCTCCATTGAAGTTGAATTTGGAAACATAAGCTCTTGAGTTAACCGGTCGGTTCCCTAATAGGATTGTTTCTTGGCCATCAGTAATATTTTCCCAAACCGATTTCTCCGGATTCAGATCATCGTGCATCTGGTCAACATATCCCAAGGCTACGGTAGGGCCCACTCTAAATGAACCAGTATCCGGAGTTTCTTGTCCTGTAATCAATCTAAACAAAGTAGTTTTTCCTGCACCATTTGGTCCGATAATTCCAACAATTCCTGCAGGTGGAAGAGAGAAACTGAGGTTTTCAAATAATAATTTATCGCCATAGGCCTTGGTAACATTCTGCGCTTCGATCACCAGATTACCTAATCTAGGCCCTGGAGGAATGAAAAGCTCCAGTTTTTCTTCTCTTTCCTTGGTGTCTTCAGAGGCAAGTTTTTCATAGTTTGATAAACGAGCTTTTGATTTGGCATGACGTGCTTTGGGCGCCATCCGAACCCATTCGAGTTCTCTTTCAAGTGTTTTCTGTCGCTTACTTTCAGTTTTTTCTTCAGAGGCTAGTCTTTTAGCTTTCTGATCAAGCCATGATGAGTAATTTCCTTTCCATGGAATACCTTCGCCACGGTCAAGTTCAAGAATCCATCCTGCTACGTTATCAAGGAAGTACCTATCATGCGTAACAGCGATTACCGTTCCTTTATATTGTTTCAGATGCTGTTCTAACCAGTCGATACTTTCTGCATCGAGGTGGTTGGTAGGTTCATCGAGTAATAAAACATCAGGTTCTTGAAGTAAGAGGCGACATAATGCGACTCTTCTGCGCTCTCCACCTGACAAAGTGGCAATTTTACTATCTGGCTCAGGGCAGCGCAATGCATCCATTGCCCGTTCTAGTTTACTATCTAGCTCCCAGGCTCCGCAAGCATCGATTTGGTCCTGCAATTCTCCTTGCCGAGCAAGAAGTTTATCCATCTCGTCTGCATTTTCATATACCTCCGGAAGACCAAATTTTTCATTGATCTCCTCATATTCCTTTAAGATAGCCGTTGTTGAAGCAACACCCTCTTCAACTACCTCTCGAACTGTTTTTTGGGCATCAAGGAGCGGTTCCTGAGCCAAATACCCAACAGTATAGCCTGGAGCAAACACCACATCGCCTTGGTATGATTTGTCTAATCCGGCAATGATTTTGAGCACGGATGACTTTCCAGAGCCATTTAGTCCGATTACCCCGATCTTTGCACCATAGAAAAACGATAGATAGATATTCTTAAGTACTTGTTTCTGTGGAGGATAAATCTTATTTACCCCGGCCATAGAAAAAATTATTTTTTCGTCTGACATTTGAATCGATTATTGATCTCCAAATATCGTATTTTAGTCAGAGACATGTCAACTTTATTATGTTATATGTCCAGAAAACCTTTTTTGATAGAATGGCGTAATTGTTGATAAATGTTACAGAATTCAGATAGTTATTAATCTAATAATTTAATAGATTAGGGCGTTAATACATACAGAAAGGTAATATAATGGAAGCTAAATTTTCCCCACGCGTCAAAGACGTGATATCATATAGCAGGGAAGAAGCCCTGCGTCTTGGACATGATTATATCGGAACAGAGCATTTGCTCTTGGGTCTCATCAGGGAAGGAGACGGCATGGCAATAAAAATATTGAAGGGTGCGGGTGTTGATACAGCTAGATTACGAAAGTCTGTTGAAGATTCTGTTAAGGGAACTTCGAGCACAACAGTTAATCTTGGAAACATTCCACTGACCAAGCAAGCTGAAAAAGTTCTCAAAATTACCTATCTCGAAGCAAAAATATTTAAGAGTGACATCATAGGAACAGAACATTTATTGTTGTCAATCTTGCGCGATGAAGATAATATTGCTTCTCAGATCCTACAGCAATACAATGTCAATTATGATATTTTCAAGGTTGAAGTAGAAAATAATAAGGAAGGCTTCCGTGATGAAGCTCCGGGGGGGTCTCCAGCAGGTGATGATGATTTCAGAGAGGAAGAAAGCTTCAGCCAGCCTAAAAAGGTTTCGGATATTAAATCAAAAACTCCGGTTCTTGATAATTTTGGTCGCGACCTGACCAGAGCTGCCGAAGATGGAAAATTGGATCCTATTGTTGGTCGTGAGAAAGAAATTGAGCGTGTTTCTCAGATATTATCACGTCGTAAAAAGAATAACCCAATTCTTATTGGTGAGCCAGGTGTTGGTAAATCTGCCATTGCAGAGGGGCTTGCCCTTAGAATAGTTCAGCGTAAAGTTTCACGTGTTCTATTTAATAAGAGGGTAGTAACATTGGATCTTGCCTCATTGGTTGCCGGTACAAAATACCGGGGTCAATTTGAGGAAAGAATGAAGGCGGTAATGAATGAGTTGGAAAAATCTCCAGATGTAATTCTCTTTATCGATGAAATTCATACTATTGTAGGTGCTGGTGGTGCTTCAGGTTCTTTGGATGCATCGAATATGTTCAAACCAGCTTTAGCTCGTGGCGAAATTCAATGTATTGGAGCAACTACCTTGGATGAGTACCGTCAATACATTGAAAAGGATGGAGCTCTTGATAGGCGTTTCCAGAAAGTGATGGTAGAGCCTGCAACTCCTGTTGAAACCATTGAAATTCTGAACAGAATTAAAGAAAAATATGAAGAACATCACGGTGTAACTTATACTGATGAAGCAATCAATGCATGTGTTAGCTTAACTTCTAGATATATTACAGATCGCTTTCTACCTGATAAGGCTATTGATGCGCTTGATGAATCTGGCTCTCGTGTTCACCTGACTAATATTCATGTTCCGCAAAATATTATTGATGTGGAGCAGAAAATTGAAGAAATCAAGATCGAAAAGAATAAAGTTGTTCGTAGTCAGAAGTATGAAGAAGCAGCTAAACTTCGTGATACCGAAAAGAACTTACTTGAAGAGCTTGAAAAAGCAAAGAGTGAGTGGGAGGCTGAAACAAAAACAAATCGTTATACCGTAACTGAGGATAACGTTGCGGAAGTTGTTTCTATGATGACCGGAATTCCTGTTCAGCGCGTTGGACAAGCTGATAGTATTAAATTGCTTGGTATGTTTGATGCGATCAATAGCAGGGTTATTGGTCAGGAAGATGCAGTAAAGAAATTAACAAAAGCAATTCAGCGTACCCGTGCGGGATTGAAAGATCCTAAAAAGCCAATTGGTTCATTCATTTTTCTTGGACCAACAGGGGTTGGAAAAACCGAGTTAGCCAAAGAACTTGCACGTTTCATGTTTGATACTGAGGATGCTTTGATCCAGGTAGATATGAGTGAGTACATGGAGAAATTTGCTGTTTCACGTTTAGTTGGAGCGCCTCCAGGATATGTTGGATATGAAGAAGGCGGACAGCTGACAGAAAAAGTCAGAAGAAAACCATATGCTGTTGTTCTTCTTGATGAGATCGAAAAAGCTCACCCTGATGTGTTTAATATTCTCTTGCAGGTTCTTGATGAAGGCCAGCTGACCGATAGTTTGGGTCGTAAGGTAGATTTTAGAAATACCATCATCATCATGACTTCAAATATTGGTGCTCGCCAGTTAAAAGATTTCGGTCAGGGTGTTGGTTTTAGCACTGGCGCAAAGGCCTCACAGGCAGATACTTATTCAAGAGGTGTTATTGAAAATGCGTTGAAACGCGCTTTTGCCCCCGAATTTCTGAACCGTGTGGATGATGTGGTCGTATTTAATTCATTGACCAAAGATGATATATTCAAGATCATTGATATTGAACTGAAAGCGCTGTTCGATAGGATTCAAAGTTTGGGTTATACCATAACATTGACTGATGCGGCAAAAGATTTCATCGCAGAAAAAGGTTACGATTCTAATTTTGGTGCCCGTCCTTTGAAACGTGCTATTCAAAAACACCTGGAAGATCCAATTGCTGAAGAGATCCTGAAAGGGGAGTTGACAGAAGGAGATACCATGGAGGTAGATTATGATAAGGAAAAAGAAGAAATCCGTATCCTAGCCAAAACCAAGAGTCTTAAAAGGAAGAAAGAAGAAAAGAAAGAGGAATAAACTATTTTAATTGACTATCTCCTAAAAAGGGCTGACAGATGCAACTGTCAGCCCTTTTTTTGCGTCATCATTTAATAGGATTTTCCTGGATGAGTATTATGAATCCGACATAATTAAAATACACATTTAACTCACAAAGGAATATTTTTTTAAATCATCAAAGGGTCTATTTTTTTTAGATGTGTACGGTGTTTAGAGTGTTAGGGATCGAAGTGGAAATCCTTTTTATGCGAAGCAGAAAAAGATTGTAACGTAGAGCCCGAACCGCCCAAGCGGGTAACGCCCAGAGTATTATTAAATTCAGAACAGAAATTAATCTTAAAGCTCAAACTATAAAAACTCCCCAATTTACACATCAATAAACATACTTATGTGCAATTGAGAATGAGAAAATTTCTAATTCTATTCTTCAGATATTAACCCTCACCATTCTCAACCCCTAAACGATACATCACGTCATCACTTACGCCTGTAGATGAATATCCGCCATCGTGGAACAGGTTCTGCATGGTTACCATTCGGGTCAGATCCGAGAACAAAGTAATACAATAGTCTGCGCATGACTCAGCATCAGCATTACCCAAAGGGGCAATTGCATCTGCATAGTCATAAAAACTGCCAAAACCTTTAATACCTGTACCGGCAGTGGTTTTGGTTGGTGATTGGGAAACAGTATTGATACGTACCTTTTTGTCAAGGCCGTAATGATAACCGAAACTTCTTGCGATCGACTCGAGCATTGCTTTGATATCAGCCATATCAGTATAGAAAGGATAGGTGCGTTGTGCAGCCATATACGTAAGTGCTACCACACTTCCCCATTCATTAATGGCATCCATTTTCTTTGCAACACTCAGCATTTTATGTAATGACATCGCTGAAACGTCAATTCCTTTTTGAAAATATTCATAGTTTAACTCAGGGTAAGGAATTTTTTTACGGATATTCACACTCATTCCAATGGAGTGAAGAACAAAATCAATTTTTCCACCTAGGATTTCCTGTGATTGTGTAAATAAGTTGGTTAGATCTTCTACACTTGTTGCATCAGCAGGTACGATCTGTGAATTGGTTGCTTCAGCCAGTTTGTTGATTTCGCCCATTCGCATGGCAATTGGTGCATTGGTCAGAACGAATACAGCGCCCTCTTCATGAGCTTTCTCTGCAACTTTCCAGGCTATTGAATTTTGATCTAAAGCACCTGAAATGATTCCTCTTTTACCTTTCAGTAAGTTATACATATACTTAATTTTTGTTTTTGTCGTAAATAAAAAGCTAAAGTTATTATTAATCTCTAATTCTTAAACTCTTTAAAAATTAAAGAGTAGGTCACGGGCATTTTGTATGGCCGATTCACCCGGATTATCGCCACTTAACATTTTTGCGAGTTCTAATATCCGCTCCTCTTCGCTTAGTTTACGAATATTTGTATTGGTGATATCTTCTTTTTCATCTTTATACACACGATAATGCGTGTCGCCTTTACTTGCTATTTGAGGTAGGTGTGTAATAGCTATCACTTGCATGTTTTTTGATAGCCTTTCCATGATATTACCAACTTTTAGGGCAACCTCACCAGAAATACCAGTATCAATTTCATCAAAAATTATAGTGGGAAGCGCCGTATGCACCGCAATGAGTGATTTGATACTCAGCATCAGCCTTGAAAGTTCACCGCCTGAAGCAACTTTGTTCATGGGCAATGGCGACTGACCTTTATTTGCACTGAATAAAAATCGAATCTGATTGTTTCCGTTCTGGTCAAACTTGTCTTCTGGCAAAATATCGTTTACAACCTGAAGTACAGCATTGGGCATTCCTATCTCGGCAAGTGTGTTCATGACCTGCCTTTCAACTTTTGGAATACATTCAGTCCGGGTTTTATCCAATTGAACTGAGAGGGCAAGTACTTCTCTATAAAGAATATCCACTTCAATTTTTAATTTTTCAATATCCTCATCCGCAAAAAGTATGCTATTGAGCTTATTTGAAATTACATCCCGAATGGCAATTAACTCATTTTCTGATCCTGCACGGTGTTTTTTCTGAAGCGAATAGATCAAATCAAGGCGGTCGCTTACCTTTTGTAATCGTGCTTCATTAATCAGGCTACTTTGCTCTATTCGTTCGATCTCAGAAAGTATATCTTTAACTTCAATCAGGCAGCTGTTAAGACGCTCGGTCAGAATGCTTATTTCAGGATTGTATTTTTCGGCATTTGCCAGATTAACCGCTGCTTCTTTGATCTGCACAATCGCAGAAGGCTCATTTTCGCTCAGAACAGATATAGAAGACACTAAACTTTTCTTTATATCCTCTGCATGGGTTAAGGCATCCAGCTCTTGTTCGAGTTCGGCTTGCTCACCTGCGATTAGATTTGCTTTTCCCAATTCGTCAAATTGAAATTGAAAATAATCCAGATCAGACTTTGATTGTTCGCTTTGGCTGATGAGATCTTTCAGTTGGGTTTGTGCCTTTTTGAATGATTTGAAAATCTCACGGTATTTATTTAAGAGGTTTTGATTTCCCGCAACTGTATCAATGACCAATAGTTGAAAATCCTCATCATTGATCTCCAAAGTGGCATGTTGCGAATGAACATCAATTAGCTTTTCGCCTAATTTCTTTAGAGTACTTAGGTTTACTGGCGTATCATTAATAAATGCTCTTGTTTTGCCATCAGAAGAAATTTCCCTTCTTAAAACTGTTTCTAAATCATAGTCTAGGTCATTCTCAGCAAAAAACTCATGTAGTTGAAATCCATTCACTAGAAAGGTTCCTTCGATTACACACTTTTTTTGCTGATTGAAGAAATACTTGCTTTCGGCACGCTGGCCAAGGATCAATGATAATGCTCCGAGTATAATTGATTTGCCTGCTCCGGTTTCTCCGGTCATGATATTTAACTCCTTAGAAAAGGAAATATCCAGATTATCAATTAAGGCATAATTTTTTATTGCCAGTCTCTTGAGCATGTAATTGGTAAAGTTTGATCTAAATTAATAAATTAGGTTTGAATGGCTTAGAAATTTGAGGTTTATTCTTACCTGGTTTTTTTTAATGCTTCGTATTTTAAACTGTTTGCAGGATCAATTACAGATAAAACATTGAAGGCTTTCATTTTATCCTGAGGATCAGCGGAACTTAAAATATTGATGATTTCATCAGACTTTGCAGTGAAAAAAATCTGATATAATACAGAGCCTTGTTTTTGTTTATCAATTTTTTGGATCTGTGGAATAATTGATAATACTGCTTTCAGACCTTTCGATTTGTTTTCGGCCATCACATCCAAGCCATCTCTATGATAAATATAGATACTTTCACGAATTGGATTATATGATTTGTTTGTAAGGTTTTCGACAAGCCAAAATCGATTACGTAAATTTTCAAATGCCTTCCATCCTGCATTTGGAGCATTTTGGGCATTGTTTAAAACGGTTTGAGCCTTCAGAAAATAAGGATTCCCTCCATATTTCGAAAATGAATCATAATCCATACCGGTAATGATATAGGCATAAAATGCCAGGAGGGAGCTTAAATTACTGATGTAATTTTGGTCTGAAAAATCTAGGGCCTGACCCTCGGAATAGGTAAATCCAAAATCTTTATCACTGATATTTAATAAGGTACTGTTGTAACTACTATTAAATACCGGCCTGTTTGATTGAATCTGTGCTTCAGCTTTAAAATTACTAGAGCCATCCCAGTCTGTAATTGTAATTACGAAATTGCAATCAATGCGTTCCTGAGGCTTTAATGCATCTGATGTCCACCTTCTTTCATTTAAGAAATCCTTGATGCTTGTTTCAAGAATATCCAGAACACGTTTGTTTGAATTTGATAACTGGGGTGCAAGTATTTGGACACGAGCATTCAAGTCCTGTGAAAAAATTGCAGGAGAAATGACCAGAAGCAAAAAGAGCAGCAGGAGGCGTTTCATTGTAATAAATCTAATACTTTTTTACAGATATCTATAGCGACTTCATTCTTTGGTTTAAGATCAAAGCTTTCCTGATGATGATTCCGATCAATGATTGTTATTTTGTTGTTGTCATTTTTGAAAGCACCACCCTCATCGTTTAAAGAGTTTAAAACTATAAAGTCAAGATTTTTCTTTTCAAGCTTTTTGATTGCATTGGCTATCTCATGGTCTGTCTCCAGTGCAAAACCAACCAGGATTTGTCCTGATTTTTTTTTCTGACCAAGTGTATTCAGTATATCAGAAGTTTTAACTAGTTCTAACTCGAATGACGAGCTATCTTTTTTTATTTTTAATGTTGATACTTCTTTGGGCCGGTAATCTGCAACAGCTGCACTGAGTATGGAAATATCTGTGTCCGTGAAACTAGAGAGAGAAGCTTCAAGCATTTCCTTAGCAGAAGTAACATCTATTCTGAGAATACTTTTGTCTGATAATTTTAATGCGCTGGGGCCGCTTATGAGCGTAACACTTGCTCCTAGAGCAGAGAGCTCTTCGGCAATGGCATATCCCATTTTACCTGAAGAATGATTTCCAATAAACCTGACCGGATCAATAGCTTCGTAGGTGGGTCCTGCCGTAACCAATGCTTTTTTACCGGCTAGCGGAAGTTTTTTTTTTAGTTCCTGACTTATTAGTTCGACAATTTCTTCAGGTTCTGCCATTCGTCCTTCGCCGGTGAGGCCACTCGCCAATTCACCATATGCCGGTTTTATCATAAAATTGCCATTGCTGATCAAGGAATCGATGTTCTTTTGCGTAGCCGGATGTTTCCACATATCCAGGTCCATTGCAGGAGCCAAGTAAACCGGACATTTAGCTGAGAGATAAACTGCCGCTAAAAGATTGTCGCATAAGCCATTAGCAAATTTAGCCAGTGTATTTGCTGTGGCAGGAGCAATGATAAGGATATCTGCCCAAAGGCCCAGTTCTACATGATTATTCCAGCTTCCGGTTTTCGGATCGAAATATTCTGTTAAAACAAGATTTTTTGAAAGGGTTGACAACGTTAGAGGTGTTATGAAATTACAGGCATCGCTGGTCATAACAATCTTGACATTTGCACCTGCTTTAATTAGCAGTCGTGTTAAAGAAGCAGATTTATAGCTAGCTATACTTCCGCAAACGCCAAGTAAAATATTTTTATTTGTAAGCATAGGGCATGGAGTCTACCCATCTGAAAGCTTGCATGGTGCATAGTACCATAAGTACTATGCACCTATGCTTTAGTTTTGCTCTTTAGAAGGATTGCGGTAATAAACCTTATTGTGTAAAAACTCATCAACGGCAATCAACGATGGCTTAGGCATACGCTCATAATGTTTCGAGATTTCAATTTGCTCACGATTTTCGAACACTTCTTCTAAATTATCATTTGAAGATGCAAATTCAGCTAATTTACCATGAAGTTCTTCCTTCAGGTTACTCGCGATCTGGTTAGCACGTTTGCTAATGATTACAATTGACTCGTATATATTGTCGGTTGTCTTATCTAACTCACGAACATCACGTGTGACTGTGCTGTTTGGAATAACTGGTTTAGTAGTACTCATTTTATTTGTTTTTAGTTTCTTCGTTTTTTGTGGTTTCTGCAGACTTTACTTTTGTTGCGGCTTCTACAGCTTTTGCTTTGTCTTGTAATATTTTCATTTCAGCTTCCTGCATGGCAATTAGCTTTTTTACTTCCACAATAGCTTTTTCAGAATTCTTCTTTATTTCTTCTCCGTCTTTTAAATATTTACTAGATGGATAGTTTTTTGCAAACTCAGTAAACAAGTTGATAGCTTCAATGTAACGCACTTCCTGTTTCATTTCTAAACTAGCTTTAGCATACATAGCTTGAGCTTTGATTGTTAGAAATTCCATTTCTTCAGCAAATTTAGTGTCTGGAAAATCGCTGGCTGAATTTCTAAAAGCAATCACTGCTGATTTATAGTCGCCGATATCCAAAAAAAGCCTCGCATTGGCATAAGATTTTATCTCCAATTTATCGCGCAGATTGCTTATTAATTTACTTGCTTCAGCTACACGGTCACTTTTAGGGTGCAGGTTAATAAATAGTTGTAATGACTCAATAGCTTTGATTGTGTTTTCCTGATCCAAAGAAAATACAGGTGATTCAAGATAAAAACAATATGCTGACATAAATCGACATTCTTCAGCTTTTGCACTGGAGGCATAGGTATCAGCAAATGTTTTAAAATGGTATCTGGCCGTTGTATAGTCTCTTAGCTTATAATTAGTGTATGCAAAATAATAGGAAAGATCTTCAGCTTCTGCGGTTCCGCGATATTTTTGAACTAGAACATCAAATAAACCCAAGGCTTTACTGTA
Organism: Sphingobacteriaceae bacterium; assembly: GCA_947479815.1. Classification (GTDB taxonomy): domain Bacteria; phylum Bacteroidota; class Bacteroidia; order Sphingobacteriales; family Sphingobacteriaceae; genus Daejeonella. Next base: position 4,721 of record CANKAT010000045.1, on the reverse strand, counting down.
GTCTTTTTTATCATATAAACGCACAGCTTCACGGTATTTTTTGGCCGTATCGCTGCTTGCTAGTAATTTTTCATATTTGCTTTTGCAGCCTGCAAATGCAACTATTACTAGTAGTAATATGCTTAGGGTTAATTTAAGCTTGTTTTTAAACATTCTGCAAAGATAATGTAAATCGGTAAAACATCAATTATATTTATGTTATATATATATATGATGCTAAAATATCCCATTCTTTACTCTTCGATCAGTTTTTAACACTATTTAACAATAAGTCTTAACTATTCAGCCTTATTTTTTTTTTTTCATCGTTTTTTAGTTCCGTTTCAATTCTTTGCTGCTTCTAACTACAAACCATATCAGAGGGATTACTCCACCAAAAGTAAATAAGGAGCCGCCAATTATTCTAAGCCAAGTAAAGTTTTGAAATGTTGTGCTATTTATAAAATCTGCACTTCTGGCATACCATAAACCTTTTTCTGTAACTGTTTTGAATTGTAGAATGCCTACAGGGAAAAGGTCTAGGAAAACCATTAATAGTAATCCAACGTTAATTGACCAAAATGCCATCTTGATTGTTTTAGGTTTCCAGCACTCAGGTTTTATTAACAACTGGCTGCAAAATAATACAGTTGCTAGGGCAAGATTTCCATATACTCCCATTAATGCTGCATGTCCATGATTTACTGTTAAATAGGTCCCGTGCTCGTAATAGTTTGCAATTGGAAGATTGATGATAAATCCTAATACCCCAGCACCAAAGAAATTCCAGAAATTAACTGCAACCAGAAAAAGGAATACTTCAGGAAAACCAAATTGTTTATTTAAATCTCCATTGGTGTTATTGTTTTTCTCCAGTATTTTAGGAATTTTGCTGAATCTCCAAGCCTCTATTGTGAGTAAAACTAGTGGAATTACCTGCAAGGTAGAGAACACAGCTCCAAGTGCCATAGTGCCAACCGGTTTTGCATTCCAGTAAAAATTATGAGATATGCCTAATAGTCCTGATCCTAGAAACAATAGTGTAGCCAGATAAATTACACGAATGGCTGCCTGGCTGCTTATTAGACCCATCAATACCATAAAATACCCAATCAATACAGTGGTGAATACTTCAAAAAAAGCTTCAGCCCACATGTGAACTACCATCCATCTCCAGAAGTCGGCGATTACAAAATTGGTTTTTGGAGTAGCAATAAATCCAGAGATCAATAATAGAATGATGCTAGATGTTGAGTAAACAAGCCAGTTTGGTAATGCCCATGGTTGTTTAGCTTTCATAACTGGTTTGATACCACGATAAATGGTAATTGCCCAGAGTATAAATACTATTCCTAAAATTATTTGCCACAATTTTCCCAATTCTACATATTCCCAACCCTGATGGCCAAGCCAATACCAGCTTTTGGTCAGCAGGCCATGCGGCCCTAAAAACATACCGACAAATGATCCTCCAACTAATATTATGGTTAACCAGAATATTATGTTGATCAGTTTTATTTGACTTTTTATTTGTACTGGTGATATTAAAGACATCATGAAAAATGAAGCTCCGATCCAGCAAGTAGAGATCCATAATATAGACAGCTGTACGTGCCAGCTACGTGTTATCGTGACTGGCAAAGCTTTAGAAATATCAATTCCAAAGAAATTAACAAATCCAACAAAATCATGCACTGTTAATATCCCGGCTAGAACTTGAATTCCGAAAAGTAAAATGGCAACATAAAAATATTTGTATGTTGCATGCTGAATTAGGTCTGGAAAGAATTTTGCAACTTCACCTTTGGTCATGAATGCTTTCGCTTTGTTCGTGTAAGCATCATCATCAAGCTTATCAAGTTTGCCATAATAAAAGAGTACTACGCCTAGCCCGAATAGTAATCCTAAGGAGCCTACGGTACTCCATAGTATTATCGCAGCGCTGGGAGTATTTCCCGCACTGGGATCAAATGGCCAATTATGAGTATAGCTATAGGTTTCGCCCGGCCTTTCTACGCCGCAAACCCATGCGCCCCAAAAGAAAAATGCAGTTAAGTTTTTGATTTTTGCAGCATCGGTAATATATCCAGTAGGTTTAAATGCTCCCGGAAAGGCAGGGTCAGTAAATGTCTTATAATAATATTTGCCTAATTCACTGGCACCAAACACTTGCGCATTAGTTAGTAAAACACTATTCTCACCTCCATTGTAATGGTTAGCTTTTATTTCTTCTTTTACCATCTCTGCCGCGCCTTTTTGCAGTATTTCTTCATTAAGATCGTTTTTTATTTTAGACCGGCAATATTTATTCATAGACAGAGAAACCTGATGAAGAGCCTCTGCTGTATAATCCGGGCCTCTATTTGCACCATCTCCAAACATACTTCCATATTCCATCAGCGCATATTCCTGGAAAACTGCTTGCCCTTTCAAGACATCATCTTTTGAAAAAATAATTTCTCCTTCTGGTGAAATATAATTGGGTATTGGTGGTGCTTCTGTATAGGTATGTATTCCTATCATCGTTACTCCGCAGATACTTACGGTAAAAATGATCAAAAGGGGCAACCACCAATTTTTAGGATTGAGCAGATAGCTTATGAAATTATTTTTTGCCATGATTTATGTTTTTTTATTAAATGTAAAAAAATATTTATAATTAAAGATAAATATATCTTTAATTATAAATTAGAATTTTATTTTCGGAAAATCACGGTTTGATAGTTTGCAAAAAAAATGGCATATTTCTTTTTTATTATTGTGTATGTTTTCAAAATCTACTGAATATGCTCTTCGGGCTACTATATATATAGCACAGAAAAGTTCGAAGGAATTAAAATTGGGTATTAAGGCTATTGCTGAAGGAACGGATTCCCCACCGTCATTCACTGCAAAAATATTGCAGGAGCTTACAAGAGATAATAAAATCATTAGTTCAGTTAGCGGACCCAACGGTGGATTCTATATTACAGAAGAAGCAAAGAAGCTTCCGGTGCGTTCAATTCTGGATGCTATGGATGAGGACGGCATGCTTTATCGATGTATTTTGGGTTTAAATCAATGCTCAGAGACCAAGCCATGCCCGATGCATATCCAGTACAAGCATATAAAAGAGCAGCTTATTAATTTATTTGAAACCAAAACTATTCAAGAATTAGCTGCTGATATTAGAGATGGGGAGATTTTCATCAATAATGATTAGTTCTAACTGATAAAGATTTTTAGCATTACTATATGAAAGACCTCCTTCCTCAGACCTCCTTCCTCCTCTCTCAGACAACAGACAACCGGCAACAGCCAACAGCCATCCCTTCTGCTTCTATCACATTTTTCTTATTCAGTTCCAGCGACTTAGCGAATATTTACAAATAAATCTGCTGATAGGTTGTGCTGGGTGGTTTATTTTGCTACCTTTGCAACCCGCACAGAAAGGGATGTGTTGTTGTTGTTTGTGATTTGGGTTGTGCATTAGGGGTAGAGGGGGATTAATTTTGCAGGAGTCTTGGCCAAAAAAACTTCAAATAATTTTTGGCAGAGTGGAAAGTATTTCTACCTTTGCAGTCCCAAACAAAACGGGAATAAAAAAAAGAGGCAAAAGGCGCGATGCCAGAGCTGCTAAAAACTGAAAGATTTTATGATTTTGCGCAAGCATAGTCTAGAATATAAGCTGCACCGTGAGGGAAAGCGCCACGTTCTTTAAAGAAATGTCAATTGAAGTATAATGAGTAATAAGATACTTGTTATTTTAAGTTAAATACGAACATAGATATATTAATACTAGTTCTATTTGAGATATAATAGGGCTAGGACAAACTAAGCATTTTACAATGGAGAGTTTGATCCTGGCTCAGGATGAACGCTAGCGGCAGGCCTAATACATGCAAGTCGAACGATACCAGAGAGCTTGCTTTCTGGGAAAGTGGCGCACGGGTGCGTAACGCGTATGCAACCTACCTTAATCAGGGGGATAGCCTCTCGAAAGAGAGATTAACACCGCATAAAATCACACTTCGGCATCGAAGAATGATCAAATATTTATAGGATTAAGATGGGCATGCGTGACATTAGTTTGTTGGTGAGGTAACGGCTCACCAAGACTACGATGTCTAGGGGATCTGAGAGGATGACCCCCCACACTGGTACTGAGACACGGACCAGACTCCTACGGGAGGCAGCAGTAAGGAATATTGGTCAATGGGGGCAACCCTGAACCAGCCATGCCGCGTGCAGGAAGACGGCCCTACGGGTTGTAAACTGCTTTTATACGGGAATAAACCTCTCTACGTGTAGGGAGTTGAATGTACTGTAAGAATAAGGATCGGCTAACTCCGTGCCAGCAGCCGCGGTAATACGGAGGATCCAAGCGTTATCCGGATTTATTGGGTTTAAAGGGTGCGTAGGCGGCCTATTAAGTCAGGGGTGAAAGACGGTGGCTCAACCATCGCAGTGCCCTTGATACTGATGGGCTTGATTACACTTGAGGTAGGCGGAATGTGACAAGTAGCGGTGAAATGCATAGATATGTCACAGAACACCAATTGCGAAGGCAGCTTACTAAGGTGTTAATGACGCTGAGGCACGAAAGCGTGGGGATCAAACAGGATTAGATACCCTGGTAGTCCACGCCCTAAACGATGAATACTCGATGTTAGCGATATACAGTTAGCGTCAAAGCGAAAGCGTTAAGTATTCCACCTGGGGAGTACGCCCGCAAGGGTGAAACTCAAAGGAATTGACGGGGG
>CANKAT010000044.1 GCA_947479815.1 Sphingobacteriaceae bacterium | reverse complement strand
TGACCTTTATCCGGGCGAAGTCCATGCCCTAATGGGCGAAAATGGAGCCGGAAAGTCTACATTCATGAAAATTTTAATGGGCCTTATACTCCCAGATTCCGGTTCAATTAATTTCAACGGAGAGTTCATTGAAAACATGGATGTTCATAAAATGCTAAAAAAAGGCATTTCAATGATCCATCAGGAAATTTTAATGGTCCCTGAATTAACTGTCGCTCAAAATATTTTTTTAGGAAGAGAATTTAAAGGCAGGTTTTGGCTTGATGAATATCAAATAGTTCAAAAATCACAAGAACTATTGAATTTGATCGGACTAAATATAAATGTCCAGACCAAAGCAAAACAGCTGAGCATTGCCGAAATGCAACTCATTGAAATCGCAAAGGCAATTTCTAACCATGCAAAAGTCATCATCATGGACGAACCCACCTCTGCACTCTCAGATAAAGAGTGTGAACTGCTTTTTAAAATAATTAATGATTTAAAAAGTAAGGGTGTAGCCATTATCTATATTTCTCATAAACTAGAGGAGATTTTCCAGATCGCCGACCGAATTACAGTACTAAGGGATGGCCAATATATAGCTACAAAAAACACAAGTAAACTAGATAAAAATAGCCTGATCTCACTGATGGTTGGTCGGGAAATTGAAAGCTTATTTTCTTCAGACTCTAGAGTTAAGGGCGATGTAATTCTAGAAGTACGTGACATAACTAAAAAAGGCAATTTTGAAAATATTAATTTTCAAGTACATGCACATGAAGTACTTGGAATTGCCGGCTTAATGGGTGCTGGCAGAACCGAAATTGCAAGAGCTATTTTTGGATTAGACAAAATTGACAGTGGTGAAATATTAATCAAGGGCAAGAACTTAGAAATAAGATCACCAAAAGATGCTATAGAAAAAGGTATAGCCTATGTCAGTGAAGACCGAAAAGCATTAGGATTCATTCCGGAAATGTCAATCCTAGAAAATATTACGCTCTCTAATTTGAAAAACTATTCAAAAGGAGGATTCATTCAAACTAAAATAGAGACAAAAGTATCTTCCCAAATGGCTAGCGATCTAAAAATAAAAGCTGCAGGCCTCAATCAAAAAGTAATAAATTTAAGTGGGGGGAATCAACAAAAAACTGTGATTGCAAAGGCTATGTTAACCTCGCCCGCTGTACTAATTTTAGATGAGCCTACCAGAGGGATTGACATTGGAGCGAAGCATGAAATTTACAAGCTTATTAACCAATTGGCCAACAATGGATTAGCGGTCATCATCATCTCATCAGAATTACCTGAAATTTTGGGAATGAGTGACAGGATTCTAGTTTTATCTAAAGGAAAACAAACAGCTATTCTAAATAAACAGGAAGCAAGTCAAGAAAAAATCATGCACTATGCAATACATTAATAACATTCGCCAATACGGTTTACTCATTGTATTTGGCATTATTTGCCTTTTAATTTCTCTGATTACACCGCAATTTTTAACTGTTTCCAACCTGACCATTATTGTCACTCAGGTTTCAATTAATGCCCTATTGGCCTTCGGAGTAACATTTGTGATCATTACAGGAGGAATTGACCTATCTCTAGGTTCTATAGTTGCAGTAACTGGGGTTACATCTGCAATGCTTGCCCATCCTGATAGCAACCCTGTTTTGATTCCAATAGTAATGGGTTTACTGGCGGGCCTACTTATGGGAGTTTTCAATGGTTTTATCATTACAAAAAGCAAAATTGCTCCATTTATTGTCACGCTGGGTACGATGACCATAGGACGGGGCTTAGCCCTGATACTAAGTGATGGCAGACCAGTATCTAACCTGTCTGACTCTTTTAATTATTTGGGAAGCGGAACTATTTTTGGAATCCCTATTTTAATACTAATTTTCATTCTTGTTTTTGCACTTTGTTCTATTATTCTTAGTAAAACGATCTTAGGAAGGTATATTTATGCTATTGGAGGTAACGAACAAGCTGCAAGAGCTTCGGGGATTAATATTGATCGGGTAAAATTATCTGTCTATTCAATATCAGGCTTATTGGCAGGTTTAGCGGGTATTTTGTTAGCCTCAAGAATTACTACCGGCCAGCCTAATGCAGGAGCTGGATTCGAGTTAGATGCTATAGCAGCAGTCGTTATTGGTGGCACAAGCACCGCAGGTGGCAGGGGCACTATGTCAGGCACCTTAATTGGCGTTTTACTTATTGGCGTAATAAATAATGGGTTAGATTTACTTAATGTTACCTCCTATTATCAACAAGTGGTCATGGGAATCATCATCATCGGTGCAGTAATTATAGATAGCCTGAACCAGAAATCAAATTCTTAAAAAAGAAAAAATGAAATACTCTTATCTAATTTTAATCACGTTAATTACGCTGTTTGCAGGATGCAATCAATCAACTAACAACGAAAAAAGCAAGGCAAATAAAATAATAATAGGCGTGTCTATGCTAAGTATGCAAAATGAATTCATTGTAAATATCAGTGATGAGATGCAGAAAAAAGCAGAGGAATTAGGTGCAGAATTGATTATTGTAGATGCCGAACGTTCTCCATTAAAACAAATTGAACAGATAGAGAGTTTTATAGCACAAAAAGTGGATGTTATTATTTTGAACCCGAGTGAATATGAAGCCTGCTCACCTGCTGTAAACAAAGCTCTGGCAGCCAATATTCCAATTGTAAATGTTAACTCAGCTACCAAAATAGCACCAACAGCCTTTGTTGGATCTAATGATTTAGAATCTGGTAGAATTGCGATGAAATTCATTGCCGACCAGCTTGGAGGAAAAGGCAATGTTGTGATGATCCAGGGCTTAAATGGACAGGCCGCGCAAATTCAAAGAGAACAGGGTGCAAAAGAGATCCTGAAAGAATACCCCGGACTCAAACTGATTGCCCAACAAACAGCAGAGTGGGATAGATCAAAAAGTATGGACTTAATGCAAAACTGGATTCAATCTTATGGAACAAAGATTAATGCAGTATTTGCACATAACGATGAAATGGGATTGGGGGCAGTAAAAGCATTGCAAGATGCCGGAATGAAAGATAAAGTAGTGGTCGTAAGTATTGACGCTATCGCGGATGCACTACAGGCAGTAAAAAAAGGCGATTTAGATGCTACAGTTTTTCAGGATGCCAAAAAACAAGGTGCCGGAGCTATTGAAACCGCTGTAAAGATTGCTCAAGGACAAAAAGTTGAAAAAGAGCTGATGATTCCATTTCAATTGGTTACAAAAGCAACAATTACAGAGTATTTGAAATAACTAATCACTCATTCTGGAAAATTGATTTTTACTTTCCTAGACCCGTAGTCTTGCAAAAACTTATTCCCTATATTGTGTCTTGAATTATCAATTAGACCCAGGTGATATTAAAATTTCGAGTTAGTCAATGAAACAAATTCTTAAAAAAACTTTTACAGGAAATAAGGCCATAATTATTTGCATTACCCTTCTGGTAATTCTTCTGTTAAGGTTTATTTATAGTGAGTTTACTCCATCAACACCGTTGATGGCTCTGCCTATCGAAAATTTTTGGCTATGGAAATTTCTAGGAAGACTTCATCCAATGGCTGTTCACTTCCCTGTCGGGCTGCTCTTTTTTGCTGCGTTGATGGAGCTATTTACCCTGAAAAAATTTAGTTCCTCATTACGCCCGGGCATTCAAATACTTGTAATTGCAGGAGCTGTATCTGCCTTGCTTTCTGCATTCCTAGGATATTTTCTATCTACAGACCAAGATTATGGTGCAAATTTAGGTATTCATCAATGGCTAGGTATTGTTACAGCATTTTCAGGAATATTAGTTTGGCAAATTCAGAACAGAATTATAGTAAAAAATCAGTTTTCACTTATAAAAACATATCGGAGTTTCTTATTTATAACTGGCTTTGGAGTACTAGCCGCCGGGCATTTTGGAGCTTCATTAACACATGGCGACGATTATCTGACTAGTACCCTACCCTGGAATGAAGAATTTGAAGATACGAATACTGCAAGTTTTGATCTAGCGTCTTTTAAAGTGGATACTGTTAAACTGAGCTTAAAGCAGGAAACAGAACTCAATTTGAAAGTCAGAGCACTATTTGCCCATAATTGTTATAAATGTCATGGAGATGAAAAGATCAAAGGTGAACTAAGATTGGATCGAAAAAACATGGCTTTTAAAGGGGGTGAAAATGGTCCAGTAATTATTCCTGGAAATGCGGCAGAAAGTGAACTATTCAGACGTATAAATTTGCCTTCTAGCCATAAAGAGGCAATGCCTTCCAAAGGCAAGAAACTCAGTGAGAATGATATTGCTGTAATCAATTACTGGATCGAGAAAGGCGCACCATGGCCCGACGGACCAGATAAAAATGAAGTTTTTAAAAATGCTGCTCTTGCTCCCAGAAATCCGGGGCTTCCTCCTGCATCGGGCATCCATACCAATCCGGTTGATCGCTGGACCAATCAGTATTTTGTAAAAAATAAAATTGAATGGCCTGAACTGGTTGATGATAGAACCTATTTGAGGAGAATATTTCTGGATATCATTGGTTTACTACCAAATAAGGAAGATATAGAAGCATTTAGCAAGGATAATAGGCCTGATAAAAGAGCGGTCTGGAGCAGAAAATTATTGGATCGAAAAGATGACTATGCCATAAACTGGCTTACCTTCTGGAATGATGCGCTGAGAAATGATTATACCGGTACTGGCTATATAACCAATGGGCGTTATGCCATCACCGATTGGTTATATCAATCAATCCAATCAAATATGCCTTATGATCAATTTGTAAAAGAACTGGTTAGTCCAAAAAATGATCGTTCCAAAGGATTTGTTGAAGGTATTAAATGGCGTGGAGTTGTAAACGCCAGCCAAAGAACTGAGATGCAGGCAGCACAAAACGTATCACAAGTTTTTTTAGGTCTGAACTTAAAATGTGCATCCTGCCATAATAGTTTCATAAGCGACTGGAAGCTGGAAGATGCTTATGCATTTGCCAATATTTTTGCTGATACTACGCTAGAAATAAACCGTTGCGATAAGCCTACCGGCAAATATACTGATGCTAGAATGCTTTGGAAGGAACTGGGTAGCATTGACAATAAAGCAAAAGTCTCGGTTAAACGGGCACAGTTGGCAGAGAACATGGTAAAACCGCAAAATGGCCGTTTGTACCGTACGCTAGTCAACAGAATGTGGGCTCAAATTATGGGACGTGGATTTATTGAACCTGTAGACATGATGGACAATGAGCCCTGGAGTCAGGATATGCTGGATTGGATGGCCTTTAATTTTCAACAAAATAAGTCGGATATCAAAGAATTAATCTATATGATTACTACCTCGAACACCTACCAACTACCCTCTGCAGGATTTAAAGATCCAAATGAAATAATAGCCAAAGAATACAAATTCACTGGAAGATTAAGGAAAAGAATGTCAGCAGAACAGTTTGCTGATGCCGGATCAGCACTGTTCGGTACACTTTTTCCAGATTCAATGATTCGATACAAACCGATATTCACTCCATCTATTAATCAATCTAGTTTGCTATTCAACCGTGCGTCTCTGGTTGTAAACAATCCATTTTTGACGGCTCTGGGCCGGCCAAACAGAGAAACAGTTTCTACAAGCAGAGAGTCGCAGGCAAATCTATTGCAGGCCCTGGAACTCACCAATGGCGAAAGATTCAACTCCATGCTCAGGAAAGGTGCAGAGACCTGGAAATTAAAGTATAAGAGCGGCGATTTGATCATTAAAGAGGTTTACAAACAAGCATTAGGACGAGAAGTTAAGCCCAATGAACTCAAGCTTGCAAAAAAAATATTAGGGGATAAACCCGCAACAGATTCTATACAGGATCTTTTTTGGGCTATTATGCTACTCCCTGAATTTCAAATCATCTATTAATTATTGGGCATGAATAATCATTGGAACAGACGGGAATTTATAAAAAAGAGCAGTGCTGCTACTCTTGCTGCACTTGCAGCAGGTGCTCCACTAACAAGTTTATTGTCTTCTTGCAATAGTAGGAGAACAAATTCCAAAGCCGATACGGTCATCCTGCTATGGATGGCAGGAGGAATGGCCCATACCGATACTTTTGATCCGAAAAGATATACCCCTTTTTCAAAGGGTATGAATGCCAATGATGTACTCAGTACTTTTAAGCCTGTTCCAACAATTCTGGATGGGGTTTCGTTTTCAGAAGGTCTGGAATCTATTGGTTCAATAATGGATAAAGGTACCGTGATCCGCTCGTATGTAGCCGGAGACATGGGACATATTTTACACTCCCGACACCAATATCACTGGCATACCTGCTATAAACCACCTCAGTCGGTGTCTGCACCACATATAGGATCATGGATTGCAAAAGAGCTTGGATCTGTAAACCCGGTAATTCCTGCTTTTATTGATATTGGCCAGCGGTTTACCTTGGGCGAAGGCGAAGAATTAAAAGCTTTCCATACCGCAGGCTTTCTGGGTAGTGAATACGGTCCTTTCCTGATACCTGATCCATCTGCCGGACTTGAAAGTGTAAGACCACCATTAGGCATGTCATCCATGAGGTTTGAAAAAAGAAACCAGCTTTATAACGATTTGATGAGCAAAAGTGCGATGGGAGAATTTGGCAGCGACTATCAGAAGGAATCATTAAGAAGGTCAATGGAGCAGGCCTACATGCTATTAAAATCGCCAGAGGCCGCCGCATTTGATCTTAGCAAAGAGCCTAAAGAAAGCTATGATATTTACAATACAGGCAAGTTTGGATTAGGCTGCTTGATGGCTCGCCGCTTAACAGAACAAGGGGCTCGGTTCATCAGTGTAACTACAGAATATGAGCCATTTAAAAGCTGGGACACGCATGACAATGGTCATACTCGCCTAATTGATATGAAAAAGCAAATTGATGGTCCAATTGCTCAATTGATAAAAGATCTTGAAAAATCAGGTCACCTAGATCGCACATTAATCATTTTAGCCAGTGAATTCAGCAGAGATATGATGGTTGAAGGCCGGCCCGATTTAAAGGTTGAAGAGCAGGTAGCCCAACCCGACATTATTCAAGATATCAAAAACTACGGTATGCACCGGCACTTTACCGATGGATGTTCAATATTAATGTTTGGCGGTGGAATTAAAAAAGGAAGCGTTTATGGCAAAACAGCAGATGAACGTCCGTGCAAAACCGTTGAAAAGCCTATCATGATTGAACAGATCCATCAAACAATTTATCATGCTCTTGGGATTGATGAAGATGCGCATTATGTGGTAGAGAAGCGGCCATTTTATACCACACCCGACGGGTTAGGAAAAGCTGAAATGAGATTATTCGCATAAAAGTACAGCCTGGAGGATATATTAAAAAGAAGTGTAATTTGAGCCTTTCTGGAGTTAAAACAAAAAGCATGATAGGTTAGCACAGACCGTTGATATTTAATCTATTTTTTGCATTTGGTATCAATCAACTGATATTGTATTCCCAATTTATTCTATATTTAATTTTATAAAATACAAATACCGGAAATTCAATACATTGTACTTGCAAATGTTTGGCAATCAAAACCGATATTCAAAAAACGACAGTTAGAAAACACGATTAAATAATTCAATAAATACGAATAATATTAAATTGATGGCCTCAAGAGGATTTTTTCATTTTACAAAAGTTTTTATTGGTATAAGTATTTTGCCATTACTTTCTTTTCAATCTGTTTCTGAACTCAAATTCAAAAAGCAACTGATTGCATCAGAAAGTGCAGAATCTGTTGGTGTTTTTGATGTGAATGGAGATCAAAATATTGATATTGTATCAGGAAGTTATTGGTATGAGGGCCCAGCATTTTTAAATCGTCATTTCATTGGGAAGATAGAACGGGTAGGTGAATATTACGATGATTTTTCAACCATACCTCTCGATGTTGATGGGGATGGAAAAATAGATTTTATAACCGGTGGATGGTTTAGCAAAACACTTCGATGGAGAAAAAATCCAGGTAATGACCAGGAATGGGCACAAGTGGATATTGCGCAAACAGGCAACATTGAAACTACGCGGGCTTGGGATGTAGATGGAGACGGATTCGATGAAATTGTGCCCAATACCCCAGGAAGCCCTTTGGTTTATTATACCTTAAAACGGGATAAAAACAAAAAAGCATTAGGCCAGTTTATAAAAACACAGGTTGCTGAAAAACATGGCCACGGCTTAGGTTTTGGCGATCTCAATAGAGATGGAAGGGGTGATTTTATTGTTACTGAGGGCTGGTATGAGGCTCCTGACGATCGGGCAACTAAAGCATGGACCTTTCACCCCGACTTTAATTTAATGGATGCTTCTATTCCAATTATCGTTACAGATGTTAACCAGGATGGATTAAATGATTTAATTGCAGGCCACGGTCATTCTTATGGGCTTTACTGGTATGAACAGAAAAAAGATGGAAAATCGCTTAAATTTATCAAGCATCCAATTGATCCATACCATTCACAGTTTCATACGATGGAATGGGTAGATATAGATAATGACGGGCAAATGGAGCTTATTACCGGCAAGCGTTACCGTGCACACAATGGTAAAGATGCAGGCGATAATGAATATCCCGGCCTTTATTTTTATAAATGGAATGGCGAATCATTTACAAAAAACGTGATTAGTTACGGTCCCTTTGGTGAAGGCAAAGGCACAGGAATTTATTTCGCCATTGCTGATATGCATAAAACTGGCAGAAAAGATATTGTGGTTGCAGGCAAGGATGGCTTATATATATTTTTTAACGAGCAACCATAATCAAAGTAATTTGAGTGCTATCTCAAAAATCAATTTTATATTTAAAATACTTTAAAAATAACAGTACATAATATTATGAATCGGAACACCTATTTAAAACTGGCAGGATTGCTGGTGATCGTCTTTTTTTTGGGGATCTCTTTTATTGACAATGTTAAGGAAACTACCAGGGAACGGATCAGAGAATTAGATCCAAAAGTTGAAAAGCTTAAGTTGCAGCCAAATTTTAATGCAGAACACCTTTACAGCCCTTCTGAGAGTAAAAATGGATCATGGGTTGCCATGACCTTCGACCATAAGGGAAGAATGATTGCGTGTGATCAATATGGATATTTATACCGATTAACCATTCCTCCAATTGGAACAGATGCTGTAAAATCAAAAGTAATCGTTGAAAAATTAGAACTAAAAATTACCGGAGATACCTCTTCAGCAAAGATAAAAATGGGATACGCTCAAGGCTTATTATATGCATTTAACAGCCTTTACGTAATGGTAAACCATAAAAGCGATACCTCAATGGCTAAAGGAAGTGGCCTTTATCGTCTTCAGGACACCAATAATGATGATCAATACGATAAAATCTCCTTAATAAAGGATCTGGTTACGCCCGGTGGTGAACATGGACCACACAGTATGGTAATTTCTCCTGATAAAAAATCGATTCACCTGATTGCGGGAAATCATGTGGATGTTCCAAAAATGGAAGCCTATCGCCTACCCGAAACTTGGCAGGAAGATAATTTATTCCCCTTAATAAAAGATCCGAACGGACATGCAAATGATCGTATGGCACCTGGAGGTTTCGTTGTAAAAATCAATCCTGAAGGAACCAACTGGGAATTAATTAGTGCCGGCTACAGAAATGCATTCGATCTTGCCTTTAATGAAGTTGGCGATATGTTTGTATATGACGCTGACATGGAATGGGACTTTGGTATGCCATGGTACAGGCCTACACGTATTAGTCATTCTACAAGCGGAAGCGAGTTTGGATGGCGCACAGGAAATAGCAAATGGTCGCCAGCTTATCCGGATAATTTACCAGCTATATTAAACATTGGACAAGGCTCTCCTACCAGCCTTTTCAGTGGTAATAATGCACGTTTCCCAGAAAAATATCGTAAAGGCCTATTTGCTTTTGACTGGAGTTTTGGTATAATTTATGCCGTTCAACTCAATCCTAGTGGATCTTCCTATAAAGCAACGGCCGAAGAATTTATTTCAGGTGCTCCACTCCCTTTAACAGATGGTATCATCGGGCCAGATGGAGCGATGTACTTTTTAACCGGTGGCCGAAAACTGGATTCAGACCTGTATCGTGTATATTATGGCGATAACAAATTACCTAATGATCCAATAGTTTCAAAACCCTCAGCCGATATTTTACAGGCACGAAATTTAAGAAGACAATTAGAAACCTTCCATGGAGCGCCCAATGCAAAAGCACTAGCTCTTGCCTGGCCAAACATGAAAAACAATGATCGTTATATTCGCTATGCTGCCCGCATTGCCATGGAGCACCAGCCTATTAGTCAATGGCAGGAAAAAGCATTTCTAGAAAAAGACCCGCAGATACGTACTCAAGCCATGATTGCTTTGGCCAGAACTGCCAACAGAGGTTTACAAGTTAGAATGATTAATGCGTTGATGAATATAAACTTTAACGGATTACCAGAATCTCAAAAAATAGATGTTTTAAGAGCCTATGAGTTACTCATTTCAAGAATGGGTAAACCCCATGATGCTGAAAAAAGCAAATTAAGTTCATATCTAAATCAATTCTATCCTGCAAAAAGCAATGAATTGAACCGCTCCTTCAGCAAGATTTTGGTAGCATTAGATGACCCATTAGTTGTTCAAAAAACACTGGCATTGCTTGACGGAGTTGTACTAGACGTAGATGACCAAAAAACTTTCATGCAGTCTTCAGACTTAATTCTGCGCAATCCTCAATACGGACTTGACATAGCAGGTATGTTAGCTAAAACACCGCCTGCACAGCAGATCTATTACATAACCGCATTAAGTGAAGCAAAAAATGGCTGGACCACAGAATTAAGAGAGAAATATTTCAAATGGTATTATACCGCATTTGGATATAAAGGCGGAAATAGTTTTATTGGCTTTATCGATAAGGCGCGCAAAATGGCATTAGCTAATCTGCCTCAGAATCAATTTGATTACTATAATAAAATTTCGGGCAATGAATTACTAACTACTAATGGTATGAAACTAGCCAGTGCCGGAAGCCCTAAAGGTCCTGGAAGAGCCTGGAAAATAGACGAAGCCTTAAAATTTGTACAGAACGACTCCACAGACAGAAACTTTGAGCAAGGAAAAATGCTGTTTAGCGCAACTCAATGTATTTCATGCCATAATATGAAAGGCGAAGGTGGAGCTGTTGGCCCATCACTTACTCAGTTGGGAACACGTTTTTCTGCCAGAGATATTTTAGAGTCGATTCTTGAACCTAATAAAGTAATATCTGATCAATATGCATACACTGCTTTCTACCAGAAAGATGGAAGTGTAGCCATTGGTAGACTTAAAAACGAAGACTCAGAAAAATATTATATCTCTCAGAATCCATTTGCTCCACAAACCTTGCGCGAGGTATTGAAGGTAAATGTGGTAAGAACACGAGTTTCTGATGTATCTTCCATGTATCCTGGTATGATCAATGGTTTGAATAAGGAAGAACTGAAAGATCTGATGGCCTATTTGATGTCAGGGTCAAATAAAGATCATGCGCTTTATAAGCCAAAGAATATTAAATAATTATCAGGAGCACTATTTTGATACCTCAAGCATGGCATAATAAACTATCTAATGCCGCCCAGTTGGGTGGTATTGAAACTTCTGTGATAGATAATGGTGCAGGTCGTGGTACCCGCATCGCATGGATCAATACCGGAACAGGATTACGTTTCAAAGTGGTAATTGATCGTGCTATGGATATTGCCGATACGTTTTATAATGAACATAGCCTGGCCTGGTTGAGCCATTCAGGAATTACTTCTGCACAGCCCATGTCTGATAAAAGCATCAACTGGCTGAAAACTTTTGGTGGCGGATTGTTAGTTACCTGCGGATTGAGTCATGTTGGCGGGCCAGAAAGCGATGAATTTGGTGAACGTGGTATCCATGGTGAGATTAGCAATATTCCTGCAGAAATCGAGTCAATCATACAGCCAGATCCCATATCAGGGAAAATGGATATGAGTATAACTGGAATTATCAGACAGTCGCAGGCACTTGGCAGCAGACTGGAACTGCGACGTACCATTTCTGCAACTCTCGGAAAATCAGTGATCCGTATTCATGATGAAGTGATCAATAGAGGCAATACCGATGCAGCACACATGCTTTTATATCATTGTAATTTTGGCTGGCCATTAATTGATGAAGGCACAAAAATACTATGGAATGGCACATGGAAGCCACGAGATGGCAATCCAAATAAAATATTCCGCGAAGGGAATGATTTCAAGAAATGTTTGCCCCCACTCGATGATCATCAAGGTAGTGGAGAGGAAGTTGCTTTTATTGATCCTCAAGCAGATGATGAGGGATTTTGTACTTGCGGACTTGAAAATTCCAAGCTCGGATTGCGAGTCAACTTAAAATTTGAGAAAAAACAATTACCATGCTTAACCAACTGGCAGCATTTTGGGAAAGGTGAATATGTAGTAGGACTTGAGCCGGGAACAAATCCACCAATCGGACAAAGTCAGGCCAGACGCCAGAATGAATTAATTCAACTGGTGCCGGGAGAGAAAAGAAATTATACATTAGAAATAGAATTATTTAATAATAAATAGGCTGATTACAATCCGATTTAAGCCTTAATGAACATTTAATTTAGAATATGAGTTTAGCAAAGAAAGCATTAGAACAAGGAAAAGGGATATTGAGGTTAGCACCTACCTGGGTACCCCGTTCATTTTGTGTACCAGGAAGAAGGATTAAGTTACACCCGGATGATTATTATGTATTAGGAGGCCAAAGAGGAGGCATTGATGAACGTTGGCTCGCTTCCACTACACCCGCACAAAACGGACCTTTGACCGGCAAAAACGAAGGATTAAGCCCTGTAGTTTTCAATGAAGGTGGTAAAGAAGAACAATTTTTATTGAAAGATGCCATAGATGAGCTTAAAGGCGAAGTGATTGGAGATCGTTTATGGGATGAGCATAAAAGTTGGCCCATGTATTCCAAGTTTTTTGACAATATGGGGCCACTTCCTCATCATATTCATCATAATGATGAACATGCTGCAAAAATAGGTCAGAAAGGTAAGCCTGAAGCCTATTATTTTCCGCCTCAACTAAATAATCATGGTGGTGATTTTCCTTATACCTTTTTTGGGATTGCACCAGGTACCACTAAGGAGCAAATTCGCGAATGCTTGGTTAATTTCACCAAGGGCGATAATAAGCTAACAACCTACTCACAGGCATTTAAATTAGAACCGGGAACCGGGTGGGATGTTCCTCCAGGAATGCTGCATGCACCAGGAAGTATGTGTACCTATGAGCCTCAAAAAGCATCCGATGTTTTTGCGATGTACCAATCATTGGTGAATGAAGCGATTATCCCTGAAGAATTATTGTGGAATGGAACTCCCAAAGATAGAATTGGAGACTATGACCAATTGATGGAAGTTATTGATTGGGACTTAAATGTAAATCCGAATATTTTGGAAACTCGTTTTATGCTTCCAAAACCTGTAAAACCACTAAAAGTAATGGAGGCTGAAGGATATATCGAAAATTGGATATGCTATCGGTCTGCAGCATTTAGTGCAAAAGAGCTAACTGTTTTACCGGGGCAAACCGTACTCATCAAAGATAGCGCCTGTTATGGAATGATTGTGATGCAGGGACGTGGAAAATTCGGGGTTTGGGATATTGAAACTCCTGCGCTGATCCGTTACGGTCAACTTACGAACGATGAATTCTTTGTGAGTGAAAAAGCGGCAGCAGAGGGTGTTCGCATCAGCAACCCATCCAAGACAGATCCTATTGTAATACTCAAACATTTTGGTCCAGAAAATCCGGATCTTATTTTATAATTTTTATATACTTTTTGAATATGACTAAGAATTCTTATCCAAAACTTCACAATGCCACATGGCCTGGGATTGTGGGTAAAGGTCCTGATTCAGAACCACCAATTTCATTAGAAAAAATGCTAGAAATGACCGCAGCTGCAGAAGTTGACGGAGTTAAGTTTGATGGAGTTGATGTTGGTCTTTTTGACCCTTCAATAAACTTAGATGATCAGGATGGCATTAAAAGATTAGCTGATCAGGTAAGTAAACATAATTTAGTGATTGGCAGTCTGGTTGCACCAATTTGGGGCGGACCAGCAATGGGTACCAAAGAAGATCGTACAAACTTTGTAGATCAGGTACGTAAATCATGTATTTATGGCCAAAAATTAAAGGAAATGGGTGTTCGCCCATACGGCGTTATCCGAATCGATTCTGCCAGCAGTGTTGAAAGCTGGGCTGCAGATCCGGTAAATAATACCAAACTCATTGCTCAGACTTTTCGTGAAGCTTGTGATGTTGCCGCAGATTATGGCGAAAAATTAGCTGCTGAAGGTGAAATTTGCTGGGGCGGAATGCATAGCTGGAAAGCAATGCTAGATACTCTGGAGGCTGTAGATCGCCCCAACATCGGCTTTCAGGCAGATATGTCACATACTTTTTTATATCTTCTGGGATACAATGCACCTGAACATCGCATATTGCCTACCGATTATCAGTGGGATGATCGTGAAGCGCTGACCGAGGGGCTTAAAAAGTTAACGGCTGCTTTACGTCCATGGACCCTTGATTTTCATGTGGCTCAAAATGATGGAACCGCTTATGGATCAGGATCTCACGATAAAACTGGTAGACATTGCCAAGCAACAGATCCTAATGGTAAATTAGATATTGCTGTAGATGCCGGACATTGGCTTCGGAATGAAAACGGTGAACTTACAAAAGCATTTAAACACATTTGCTGGGATGGATGTATGTTTCCAAATGCCGTGCTGAATGAGCAAAAGACATGGAATGATATATTGGCGGCAATGATCAAAGTGCGTAATTTAAATAGCTGGTCTTAAGTACTTTAATAAATTAAATTTTCAAACGAATACCATGACTAATAAAACAGAATTAAGAATTGGTTTGATCGGATGTGGCTTCATGGGCCGCACCCATACTAATGGTTATAAACGAGTAAGTGATTTTTTTCCGGATCTGACCTACCGTCCGGTATTAAAGGCGGTATGCTCACGTAATAAAGATAAAGTACAGGCATTTGCCGATCAATGGGGCTATGAATCTGTTGAAACAGATTGGAAAGTACTAATTGCCCGCGATGATATTGATGCCATTGATATCTGCGCACCCAATAACATGCATGCAGAAATTGCTATTGCAGCTGCGGCAGCAGGAAAAATGATCCTTTGTGAAAAACCGCTTGCCAGAACATTAGACGAGGCAGAATTAATGGTAAAGGCCATTGAAAAAGCAGGTGTCAAGAACACAGTCTGGTATAATTATCGTCGTGTTCCTGCCGTTACCTTAGCCAAGCAAATCATTGACTCAGGTAAATTGGGAAAGATCTTTCATTACAGAGCTAATTTTCTTCAAGACTGGACAATCAATGCAGATCTGCCACAAGGAGGCGAAGCATTATGGCGTCTAGACATTGATGCTGCAGGATCAGGGGTAACCGGCGATCTTTTAGCACATTGTATCGATACCGCAATATGGTTAAATGGGGGCATTAAAGATGTTTCTGCTATGACTGAAACGTTCATCAAAGAACGCATGCACCAGCTAACCGGCAAAATAGAAAAAGTTGAAATTGATGATGCATGTCTGTTTCATTGCCATTTCAATAATGGTTCATTAGGCCTTTTTGAATCTACTAGATATGCTCGCGGACATAAAGCATTATACACCTTTGAAATAAACGGAGAACATGCTTCTATTCGTTGGGATCTTCATGACTTAAACCGCTTAGAATATTTTGATCATGCAGATGATTCAATTGTTCGTGGCTGGCGCTCTATTCATGTTACAGATGGAGATCAACCCTACATGAATAAATGGTGGGTTCCGGGCCTTTCTATTGGATATGAACATACATTTGTACACCAAGTAGCAGACTTTTTGAAAAGTCTGGAAACAGGAGAGACCTGCTCGCCTACCTTCCAGGAAGCACTTGAAACGCAAAAAGTTTGTCAGGCTGTCATTGAATCTGCCGCATCCAGAAGCTGGAAAAACATCTAATCTAAAAATAAAACATACTATAAATTCAAAACCTAATATCATCCATTTTATAGCTGATAATCATGTATAAAAAGATTAAAACACTACAAGGATTTTTTATAGCAGGAATTCTGTCTCTATCCTTAATCCTTGTCAGCTATAAAGTGGCTGAACATACCAGTATCCTTCAAAAAGGATTTGTTTCCATATTTGATGGAAAAAGCCTCAATGGTTGGGAAGGTGATTCAACCTACTGGCGGGTAGAGAATGGAAGCATTGTTGGAGAAATCACTCCTTCTACCTTACTCAAACGTAATTCTTTTTTGCTCTGGCGTGGCGGAACACCTGCTGACTTTGAGCTTATTTTAGAGTTCAAGATCAGTAAGGCAGGTAATAGTGGGATCAATTACCGGAGTGAAGAACTGAAAGATCTTCCATTTGCTGTTAAAGGATATCAACTGGATATTGATGGGGCTAATAATTACACTGGGCAAAATTATGAAGAGCGTGGCAGAACAACTTTGGCTTATCGCGGACAAATAACAACGATAAAAGCACAAAATGTTGAGAATGCGCAAGAATCGGTTCAATCAAAAATAAAAAACAACGCATGGACCGACCTCAGTATTACTGGGTCTTTAGGAGAAAAAGATGAATTATTACAAAAAATAAAAAGTGAAGATTGGAATACATGTCGATTAGTGGCAAAAGGAAATCGTTTAAAACACTACATAAATGGTGTTTTAATGAGTGATGTTACTGATAATGATACGGTTAATGGTAAATCAAAAGGAGTTTTAGGTATTCAGGTACACGTTGGTCCTCCAATGAAGGTTGAATATCGCAAAATCATGATTAAGCAATAAATCAGAATATAAATAGAAATTAAGCATGAAAAAAAACCTGCAATCAATTGCACTGGCTTTGTTAATAATAACAACTATCATTATTATAAAAGCTTGTAGTTCAGCTAGTTCAAATCAGGTTTATAACCTGGCCGACACCTTGCTTACTGAAAATCAGAAACGTTTATCTGTAAATGCCTTAAAAGGCCTTGTAATTAGCTCCGGTTTGAAAATCCAAACCATGGCAACAGAACCTACCTTAATTAACCCAACAAATATTGATGTTGATGAACGCGGTAGAGTTTGGGTAACTGAAGCGTATAATTATCGTTTCCAAATTAACAATAACAAGCCAAAAGTTGAAGGTGATCGGATCCTAATATTGGAAGATAAGGATGGAAATGGGAGTCTCGAAACAAGCAAAGTATTTTACCAAGGTCCTGAAATTAATGCGCCTTTAGGTATCTCTGTCTTAGGAAATCGGGTCATTATATCACAAAGTCCATATGTTTGGGTTTTTCATGATGATGACGGCGATGATAAAGCCGATCGCAAAGAGATACTTTTCCAGGGAATTGGAGGTGTACAACATGATCATGGAATGCACTCCTTTACATTCGGGCCTGATGGAAAATTATATTTCAACTTTGGCAATGCAGGGCAAACGCTAAAAGATAAAAACAACAAGGTGGTTTTGGATCAGGATGGTGATGAAATTGGACCCGGCAAGTATCGCGAGGGAATGGTTTTCCGTTCAGACCCAGATGGCTCAAATGTAGAATGCCTTGGGCATAATTTTAGAAATAATTTTGAGCTTGCAGTAGATAGTTATGGAACTATCTGGCAAAGTGATAATGACGATGACGGCAACCGAGGTGTCCGAATCAATTATGTGATGGAATATGGCAATTATGGCTATAAAGATGAAGTTACCGGTGCAAGCTGGCAGGCAAAAAGAACGAATCTAGAGGATTCTATCCCCTTACGCCATTGGCATCTTAACGATCCAGGTGTGGTGCCTAATCTTTTACAGACAGGAGCAGGTTCACCTACAGGTATTTTACTTTATGAAGGCAACTTATTGCCAAAAGTCTTTCAAAACCAAATAATTCACTCTGATCCGGGTCCAAATGTGGTAAGATCCTATCCTACTATGAAAAATGGAGCAGGATATACCGCCAGTATAGTTAATATCTTAAAAGGAGAGAATGACCAATGGTTTCGCCCATCAGATGTGAGTATTGCCCCTGATGGTTCCCTGATTGTTGCTGATTGGTACGATCCTGGAGTAGGTGGACATCGAGTTGGAGATTTACAGCGGGGACGCATATACAGAATTGCCCCCGACGTATCTTCCTATAAAATCACAAAACAAAATTACAAAACCCCTGCCGGTGCAATTAATGCACTCTTGAATCCAAATCTTGCGGTAAGAAGGCATGCCTGGATAGCTTTACATGAGATGGGAAAAGAGGCAGTTCCTGAACTGGAAAAATTATGGAGAAAAGCAGCTAATCCAAAGATGCGTGCCAGAGCATTCTGGGTATTGGCAAAAATGCCAAAAGGTGAAAAATATATCAATGAAGCGTTAAAAGATACTAATCCAGACCTACGGATAACAGGAATAAGAGCGGCCAGACAACTAAAATCGGACATGATTCCGCTGGTCAAAAAATTAGTGAATGATCAGGATCCACAAGTAAGAAGAGAATGTATTATAGCACTCAGACATAATAAATCGGATGAAGCCGCTCAGTTATGGGCAGTACTTGCCAGTCAATATGATGGCACTGACAGATGGTATTTAGAAGCCCTAGGTATAGGTGCAGACAGACAATGGGATCGATTTTTAAAGGCCTATTTACAAAAAAATGATAACCCATTGGTAAATGCTGCAGGTAGGGATATCATATGGCGTTCCAGAACCGAATTGGCTTTACCATTTCTGGCAAAACTAGCTTCTGATAATCAGTATGCTATCAAGTCAAGATTAAGGTATTTCCGTGCGTTTGACTTTCAAACTGGACCCGAAAAATCAAAAACTCTTTTAAAAATGATTGAGGATAATTTGACCGGGAATATTGAATTCAACAGATTGGCCTTACATCATTTAGACAGCAAAGCAACATTACAATCTCCCAATGCAAAAAAAGCCTTAATGGCTGTAATCCATGCTACCGCAGGTCAGGCCGACTACCTTGACTTGGTTAGACAATACGAACTTCAAAGCGAAAATTCAAACCTTTTAGCTATGGCAATAGCTAAATCTAATGAACCTGTTGGTATTGATGCAGCAAGATTATTGCTTGAGCTAAAAGGTGCTGCCCTCATAAATAAAGTATTTGTGAGTAATGATAAAACCCAAATTAATTCAATTCTGAATGCTATTGGCAGTGTAGGAAATACCGAATCAATAGCCATTTTGGAGAAAATTAGCCTTCAGGATACCGAGAATATAGAATTACGGCAAAACGCCGCTGAAATTATTGGAAAAAGTAGAGCAGGTGAAGACCGCTCACTTGAACTTTTACATTCCAAAAAGGCTCCAGTAGAACTTATTCCGTATTTTGTTGCTGGTTTAAAAGGAAGCAGAAGAAAGACTGTTGTTGATGAATCTTTAACATTTTTACCGGAATCCATAAAAAATATTAAACAAAAGCAATCCATCTCATTAAATGAATTACTTGCTTTAACAGGAAATACAAAAAATGGAGCTGCAGTTTTCAAAAAAAGCTGTACTGTTTGTCATCAAGTTGGCCAAGAAGGGAATGATGTTGGCCCGAGGCTGACAGAAATTGGCTCAAAATTACCCAAAGAAGCATTATTTGATGCAATTATCAATCCTTCTGCAGGAATTAGTTTTGGATTTGAAACCTGGCAAATTGATATGAAGGATGGATCAAGCCTGATGGGAATTATTTCCAGCAGAACTAAAACAGAAATAGAACTTAAATTCCCAGGAGGTATAAATCAGAAAATCTATACCAATAATATTAAAACGATTAGGGCTTTGACTGAATCATTGATGCCTGAAGGCCTACACGAAACCTTGACAAAACAAGAACTAGCAGATATCATTCAGTACATGACCACTTTAAAGAAAAAAGAGTGAAAATGACTATTTTTCAATAACTCAACTTATTACTTATAACCTAATAACTTATAACATATTACTTATTACTTATTACTTATTACTTATTACTTATTACTTATTACTTAAAACCTATAAATCTAAAAATGAAATTCGGCATTAATACATTTCTATTCACATCTCCCTTTACTAATGAAAGTGTATCCCTTTTTCCAAAGTTTAAAGCATGGGGCTTTGATTCTGTAGAAATATCTATTGAAGATCCATCACACATTGACCCTCAAGTGATCAGGAAAGCTTTGGATGAAAATGGCCTTAAATGCGGAACTATTTGCGCTGCAATGGGTCCGGGCCGTGATTTAAGAGGAACACCTGAAGAACAGCAAATCGGCTTTGATTATTTAAAAAGTATGCTCAGTATGATGCCTACTTTGGGTTGTGATACCTTAATTGGTCCTCTGTATTCAAGAGTTGGTAGGGCAGAATTAGTGAGTAAAGAAGATTATGCAAAACAATGGGAAACAGTTGCAAAACATTTAAAAACTCTAGCTGATTATGCCGAGCAATTGAATGTTAAGATGGCCATTGAACCTCTAAATCGGTATGAAACTGATTTTATTAATACCTGTGAACAAGGAATGAGCATGGTTAATCAGGTAAATAGCGATGCATTGATGCTTCAACTGGATACTTACCACATGAATATTGAAGAAAAAGATCCTTACCAAGCAATTTTAAATGCAGGCAGTAAATTAGGGCACTTCCATGCATGTGGTTCAGACCGTGGAACTCCGGGAGGTGACCAGATCAATTGGAACAAAATTAGTTCAGCGCTCCATCAAATTAAATATGATGGAGATGTAGTTATTGAATCATTTATTCCGGATATTGAAATGATTGCTAAAGCGGCCTCTATATGGCGTCAATTTGAGCCTTCACAAGAAGATATTGCGATCAAAGGATTAAAATTTTTAAGATCTAGTTTATTAAAATAAAGAACCGTTCATGAAATTTTCAGTGTGTCGTTTGATCTGGATATTTTTTGGCATACATTAATTATTTACACCCTCAAAAATGAAAACAGATACACAAAGAACTGCCAAAAAAATCCTCAAGGGGCTCGGTATTATTGCTATTCTAATGTCTGCGTTCCAGTTTACGCAAACAGACTCAAGCACCCTTAAGCTAAAAAAGGGGGCTCATATTATTTTAATAGGCAATAACCTAGGTTCAAGAATGATGAATTATGGTCATTTTGAAACAGAAATGCAGCTTCGTTATCCGGATAGCATGCTTTACATTCGTAATATGTGTGATGGGGGTGATACTCCCGGATTCAGAGCGCATTCCAGTCGGGCTTTACCCTGGGCATTCCCCGGAGCAGAAAAATTTCAAACCGAACTAGCAAAAAATTCAAATAGTGAGGGTTTTTATGATAGTCCAGATACCTGGATAAGTAATCACAAAGCAGATATAATCATTGCTTTTTTTGGCTATAATGAATCATTTCAAGGTGCAAAAGGACTTGAAAACTATAAAGCCGAACTGGATGCATTCATCAAACATACCTTAAAACAAAAGTATAACGGAACATCCGCAGCACAACTTGCAATCGTGTCTCCAATCGCTTTCGAAGATCTTTCGAAAGAGTTTGACCTTCCGAATGGGAAAACCGAAAATATAAATCTGGAGCTTTATGCAAATGCAATGAAAGAAGTTGCTGCAAAAAATAAGGTTCATTATTTAAATGTTTTTACGCCCACAAAACAATGGTATGATTCCAATGAGAAAGCTCAAACTATTGATGGTTCTCAACTTACAGATGCTGCCTACGCTAAATTTGGTCCTCTTTTGGCCGATGGAATCTTTGGCAAATCTAAAGTAACTCCTGCCATGGAAGCCAACCGGAAATTAGTGCATGATGCCGTTATGGAAAAAAACTGGATGTGGCATAATGACCTCAAGATCCCTAATGGTGTTCATGTTTATGGTCGACGTTATAATCCCTTCGGTCAAGATAATTACCCTGCTGAAATAAAGAAGATCAGAGAATTGACCCTAATCAGAGATCAGGCAATTTGGATGGCGAATAAAGGCAAAAAAATGGACCTGGATGCAGCTGATAAAAATACCTCGCCGCTACCCAAAATAGCAACCAATTTCAATCCCGAGAAAAACGGCAGCCTTGAATACCTGTATGGCCAAGATGCCTTGGATAAATTTAATTTACCTGCAGGATATAAAATCGATCTGTTTGCTTCTGAAGTTGAATTTAAAGACCTGGAGAATCCCGTTCAATTATCATTTGATAATAAAGGACGGCTTTGGATAGCTACAATGCCCACTTACCCCCATTGGCAGCCCGGTGATAAAAAGCCTAATGATAAGATCATCATTCTAGAAGATACCAATAATGATGGAAAAGCCGATAAGCAAACAACTTTCCTGGATGGAATACACCTACCAGTAGGTTTCGAAATTGCACCTGAAGGTGTTTATGTTTCCCAAGGAACTAATCTGGTACTTTTCAAAGACACTAATGGTGATGACAAAGCTGATTCAAAAGAAATCTTGTTAAGTGGATTTGATGATCATGACACACACCATGCGCACCATGCCTATACTGCTGACCCTTCTGGAGCAATTTATATGGGTGAAGGTGTGTTTTTACATACCAACGTGGAAACCTCTTATGGACCAGTTCGAGCAACTAATGGTGGTTTTTATAGATATAATCCTGCCCGCCGACAGTTGGAGCGCACAGCCCAGCTTTCCATTCCAAATCCATGGGGAATTGCTTTTGATGAATGGGGACAGAATTTCTTTGCCGAGACCTCGGGTCCTGATGTTCTTTGGATGATGCCCGGTTCTGTTAAGTCAAGGTACGGGGTTGCCACCGCAAAATCAGCAAATCTGATTGAAGAAAAGCATCGAGTACGCCCTACCTCAGGGCTTGAATTCATTTCAAGTCGCCATTTCCCGGATGAGGTACAAGGCGATATGCTTATTAATAATACCATAGGCTTTTTAGGAACTAAAGAACATACTATGGCAGACAAAGGAACTGGCTATGCAAGCAAACATCGTCAAGATCTCCTGGTATCTAAAGACAGGAATTTTCGTCCTGTAGATATGGAATTTGCCCCTGATGGCTCACTTTATGTAGTAGATTGGCATAATGTGCTGATTGGCCACATGCAACATAATGTTCGTGACCCGCTTCGCGATCATTCTCATGGACGAATTTACCGCATCACCTATCCATCCAGACCACTGGTTAAACCAGCTAAAGTTGCAGGCGCAAGTATCAATGAACTTTTAGATAACTTGAAACTTCCTGAATATCGTACCCGCTATAGAACAAGACGTGAACTTCGCGGCAGGGAGGTTTCACAAGTTCTTGCTGCCATTACACCATGGGCAGCAAAACTTGATAAGAAAGATCCTCGATATGAGCACCATGTGCTAGAAGCATTATGGGTAAGCTGGGGTTTAAATAAGGTCGACCAAAAATTACTTCGTCAATTGCTTCAGGCAAAAGACTACAGAGCTCGTGCTGCTGCTGTGCGAGTTTTACGCTATACAGGCCATCAGGTAGCAGACCAGCCAAACTTACTTGTTCAGGCTGCCAAAGATGTTCATGGCAGAGTACGGTTAGAAGCGATTGTAACCGCATCCTGGTTAGAAAAAAATAAAGGTCTTGCCATTTTAACGGAAGCTGCGAAACATCCTCTTGATGAATGGATGGTACCAGCCTATGAAACCGCTCTTGCACACCTCAATGGACATGAACGCATTGTAAAAAAAGAAAAACCTGTTTTAACTGATTTGAAAGGGAATGAGCGCGATCTATTTGTAAAAGGAAAAGCCATCTACGCCCGAGATGGATATTGCAATACTTGTCATCAGAGTAATGGAAAAGGTTTGGAAAGCTCCGGCTTCCCCCCTCTTACAGGCACAACTTGGGTTACCGGAAGCGAAGAACGATTAATCAAACTGGTTCTTAAAGGCCTTTATGGCCCGATTGATGTTCTTGGCAAAAAATACCCAGGGCAGGTACCTATGACACCTTTTGCAGGAATGCTCAATGACGATGAAGTTGCAGCAGTATTGACCTATGTGAGAAACTCATTTGGCAATAAAGCTCCGGCCATCACAGCAGAAAAAGTTAAGGCCACACGAGCTTCAGTTCAGGACAAAACTGGTTTTTATTCACCTGAAGAATTATTAAAACAACATCCTTTAGAAAAATAAACCCTGATCAGATTTTACCAAAGTTGAACTATCAAGCGTCAATTTTCAATTTGAGTACGAGTAGATTGGTTAATTTAAAAAAATGAAAAACATAAAAACATACAGACTGTTTGCAATCATGATGATCCTATTCATGAATGCTGTATCAGCAATGGCTCAGAAAAGTCCACAATGGATTGTATATCAGGGAAATGAAGGCCCGGGAAAAGGCAAACATATTGTATTTATAAGTGGTGATGAAGAATATCGTTCGGAAGAAGGCCTACCCATGATGGCAAAAATTCTTGCAGAGCGTCATGGCTTTAAGTGCACTGTTTTATTTGCTTTAGATCCAAAGACTACTAACATCAATCCTGATAATCAGACAAATATACCTGGACTTGAACAGTTAAAATCAGCTGACCTAATGGTTATGTTATTGCGCTTTAGGGAATTGCCCGATGAACAAATGAAACATATTATAGATTACACGAATGCCGGAAAACCAATTGTAGCCTTGCGGACTTCAACACATGCATTCAGCTATTCACGTAATAAACAAAACCCATATGCTAAATACAGCTATAACAGCAAAGTAAAAGGCTGGGAAGGAGGTTATGGAAAGCAGGTGCTTGGTGAAACATGGATTAATCATCATGGCGTACATGCCAAAGAAGGCACAAGGGCACTGGTCAATGGGCTTGTGAAAGACCATCCAATTTTACAGGGAGTAAAAGATATCTGGACACCAACTGATGTATACGGGATTCTGGGCCTACCCAATGATGCTCAGGTCTTGATATTTGGCCAAAGCACGATGGGGATGACCCCAACATCACCTTTGAGTTTTGAAAAATCGGTTATGCCCGTAGCCTGGATCAGGAGCTATAACTCAGCAAGCGGTAAAAAAGCAAAGATATTTACTACAACAATGGGTTCTTCAGTTGATCTTTTAAGTGAAGACCTGCGCAGATTAGTTGTGAATGCCTGTTATTGGGCATCTGGTTTGGAACAACAAATTCCGGAACGTAATAACGTTCAACTAGTTGGCCAGTACAATCCAACCATGTTTGGTTTCGGAAAGTATCAGAGAGGACTAAGTCCGGCTACATTCGAATAGAAGAAATAGTATTTAATGTGTTTATGGAAAGCTTGAAATATGAATTTCATCAGAGTCGGGAGGTTCCAACTTTCGCTAGGTCTATTTAATGTGAGTTCGATATAAAATCTTGCTGGGCTAAGTTTAAACTGAAGTTTTTCTCTCCTTATAGAAAGCAGGGTCTGTGTCTCTTCGGTTATACCAGACCCGTGTTCTGCCCTATTTTTTTGCGGGAGATTGAATAGATATCATGAAATTCTTATTGCAAAAAAGATAGAGCTGCCACCCGGGTTTATTTAATAGGACCTATGGTTCTATTACCGCACTGCCCGTAGATAGCGCATGCGTGTCGCGTGTGCTTGTAAAATATTCTGGAACGCGAGGCACGCGCGCACCAGCAGCTCCGAGTAAAATAAACCTTGCCGAAGGAGGTATCTTCCGGCTATTGGTAATCTGACATAAAGTATGATTTCTTGCCGGAAATACTCCGTAGGAAAGGACTGAACTAAGCTATAAAACGCAGGTATTGGTTTCAAAAATCAAATAATACAAACCTAGCGCATCATGAGATCAATTTAAATGGTATTTTTATTCTTCCTTAAATCGAACTCAGGTTATTTAGTCAAGTAATATAATTACTGTAGCCTATTTTAAACTGATCAGGATTCTACTACAACACCCATTGAGCAGAATTTTTCAATTCTATCAGCTATAACTTGGTCAATATCCTGTTTAAGAAGCAATTTAAGGTCATCTATGATCTTAGTCTGTATGGTCTTTGCCATTTGCTCAGGATTATGATGAGCGCCACCAAGAGGTTCTTTAATTATTCCATCAATCAGCTTATTTGCATACATATCGTTAGCTGTCAATTTTAAGCAATCCGCAGCTTTCTCCTTAAAGTCCCAGCTTCTCCATAAAATAGATGAACAAGACTCTGGTGAAATAACAGAATACCAGGTATGTTCAAGCATATATACACGGTCACCGATTCCAATCCCCAAAGCTCCGCCCGATGCTCCTTCGCCAACAATGAAACAAAGTATTGGAACTTTTAGAACAGACATTTCAAGTAGATTCCTTGCAATAGCTTCGCCCTGACCACGCTCCTCAGCTTCAAGTCCGGGATATGCCCCAGGAGTATCTATAAATGTAATGACCGGTTTATTGAATTTTTCGGCAAGTTTCATTAACCTCAGTGCCTTACGATACCCTTCCGGATTAGACATTCCAAAATTACGGTATTGACGCATCTTAGTATTCACCCCTTTTTGATGACCAATGACCATCACGGTCTGACCACCAATACTGGCAAAACCACCCACAATAGCTTTGTCATCTTTTACAGTACGATCGCCATGCATTTCTATGAAATCATCGCAGATCATTTCTATGTAAGACAGC